>JADFXY010000064.1:0-14467 GCA_015233355.1 Deltaproteobacteria bacterium
CTCGGCAAAATCCGTGCCCATGTCCAGATTTATCCGGTATGTTGCCAGGCTGTCGGCAAAATCCTCGCCGGGATTACCGATAATGTTCTGGGTGGTCAAAATCAACCCGTGTTTCTTGATCAAGGACGCGGCCGTCAGAATCTGTTCCCTGGTCATGCCCCGTTTAAGGACCCGGTTCCTGATGAAATCATTGCCGGCTTCCACCGCCATGTTGATGGCCACACAACCGGCCTTTTTTAACCGGGTCACGCTCCGCTCCGTGACATAATTGGCCCGGAGGTTGAGGTAAAAAGGGCGCCCGATCCGGTCGGGATATTTGCCGACAAATTCGTCCAAAAAATCATCGTCGGTGGGGAAATTGTCATCCACGAATTTGACGAAGTTAAGGCCATACTGCCGCTTAACCGCGGCCATCTGGTCAATCAACAAACCGGCCGACATGTGCCGCACAATCTGCCCTTTGCCCCGATACAGACGATTAAACATGTGATTGAAACAATAGGAACACTTAAACGGGCACCCGCGGGAGGCCAGGAACCTTTTCAGCCCGAACCGGCCCAGGTACGGGTCGGCTTGATAGAGTATCTCGTGGTCGGGGAAAGGCAGCCCATCCAGGTCCGAGACCAGAGGACAGACCTCATTTTCGTAGATGGCCCCATCGGCCCGGATACGCCAGTTGGGAATGTGCCGGATGTCCTGCCCCGAGGTCAGGTTGGCCACCAGTTCCGGCAAGGCCGCATCCCCCTCGCCCCGGCAAATACCGTCGACTTCCGGATTTTGCTCCAAAAATTCAGGGAAATAGGTGACATGGGGTCCACCAAAGGCGGCAAAAAAGGGAAACCCGGCCCGGCGTTTGAGCCAGCGATTAATGGCCGCATAGGTCCGATGGATGCCGGTGGTCGAGCTGTAGGCAATCACCCCAGGCCGATAAGCCCGGACTTTGGCCAACAGGTCCGGCTGATAGGAGAAGACCAGCCTGGTTTGGTGACCGGCCGCCTTGAGCGCCGCCGAAAGCTGCATCAAACCCAATGGCTCGGCGTAGGAGGGGTCGTGTTTGATAAACAAAACGCGCATAAGGTTAGTCCTAGACCGCGTCGGCAAAGTCTTTCTTTAAACGGCTGAAGGCCTGACCGCCGACCCAAAAAAGAAAAAGGGCCGCGGCGCCGAAATAGGCCAATCCGCCCCAATGGGGCCAGGGCGAACCCAGAATAATACTCCGGTATGCTTCCACCAGATGCGTGAAGGGGTTGAGGGCGGCGACAACCTTGAACCCAGACGGAACCAAAGTCAGAGGATAGATGATCGGTGTCACCAGAAACCAGGCCAGTAATGCGGTCCCGACCATTTGCCCCATGTCCCGGAAGAAAACATAGATCCCGGCCAATAACCAGCCCAGTCCCATGGTGAATAGCGTTTGAAACACAATCGGCACCGGGAGCAGCACCAGGCGCCACATCTCCGGCCCCGGCCAGTGCCCCAAGGCGATCAGAGCCAGAAAAAACAGGCCGAATCCGATGAATTGCTGGACCAGGCCCGACAAGACCAGAGACGGGACCAGAATTTCTGACGGAAAGATCATCTTGGTCACCATGGCCCCGTTGTCGACGACTGTGGAGGTACTTCGGGCCACGGCCTCACTGAAGGCCAGCCACGGCCATAGTCCGCAGAACAAAAATTCCACGAAATTGTATGGCACATCTCCCAGCTTGACCTTGATCACCTGGGAAAAGATCACGGCGTAAAGCACAAAAAAGGCCAGCGGATTGATCACAGACCAGATCAGTCCCCCTGCCGATGATTTATACTTGGAAGCAATGTCCCGCTTGACCAGAACCCAGAGGAGGTACCGGTGATGAAATAGATTTATCAGCACGATTAACAGCCTGGTTGGTTGCAATTATAAAACCGAGCCGCATCAGGCTCGGTCTCGATGAAACTACGGAAAAGGATTAGTCAGGGAATACTCGAATCAGCGGCCGTTGTCAAGCTAGTCGGGCCAATGTCACCGGGCAATCGCACCAAATCTTTAGGTAAAGGAGACTTCAAACAGGTAACGGTTATCCCAGCCACATTTATGTCTTCCGGCCTTGATGCCCCCTTTTGCCGTTTTTTCTCTTTTCAAAAGAATTACGTCGTCAATCATGCCGGCAAGATCATTCTTTGACCTGTGGTTGGACATCGTTAAACCCGAGGCGCTCCAAGACCACATACAGGGGCCGCATTTTTACCTCGCCGTAGGTGCGGCCGACATACTCACCGATAATGCCTAAAGAGATCAACTGGACGCCGCCCAAAAATAAGATAACGATAAACAACAGGGTCCAGCCGGGCACCCAGATGTTGGTGAACACCCGCAAGACCAGGGCGTAGACAATCCCCAGCAGGGCCAGGCCGGAGGCCAGGAATCCCACCCACGCTGCCACCTTCAAGGGGGCGATGGAGAAGGATATGATGGCATCCAGGGCCAGGCCGAGCATCTTTAAGTAGGAATACTTGGTTTGTCCCGCCTGGCGGGCCACCCGTTCATACGGGACAGCGACCTGGCTGAAGCCGGCCCAACTAACCATCCCCCTAATAAAGCGGTATCTTTCCGGCATATCCAGAAGGGCGTTAACGACCTGGCGGTCCATCAACCGAAACTCTCCAGTATCGAGAGGCATGGCGACTTCGGAGAGTTTGTTGATCAGCCTGTAGAACAGCTTGGCCGTCCATAGCTTTAGCCGGGTCTCTCCGGGCCGGTGGGTTCGACGGCCATAGACCACCTGAAACCCTTCCCGCCAGCGGATGACCATATCCGGGATTACCTCCGGCGGATCCTGGAGATCGGCGTCGATCAACACCACCGCATCTCCGGCGGCATGTTCCAAACCGGCCGTGATGGCGATCTGTTGGCCGAAGTTACGGGAAAAGCGGATGATTTTGACCCGCTCATCGGCAGCCTGAAGTATTTTCAATAAGTTCCCCGTGTTGTCCCGGCTACCGTCATCGATATAAATGATCTCAAAATCCATGTCGGTCAGGCAAGACAAAGCTTCCACCAGATGGCGGTGAGTCCCATCGATGACTTCTTCTTCATTAAAGCAGGGCACAATGACGGATAGCAGCATGATGATCCCTTTTATTAGAGCATAACCGCAGTGTACTATTATAGGGAGAGAGCGGGCATGAGTTTTTCTAGTTATACTTTGAGCGGGCACGGCATCCTTAAACAAATCCTACTTCTATTCTGTTCCTTCCTTTTCCTTTGGCGGCATATAATGCCTTGTCGCTAATCTTAATCAGCATATCTATTCCTTGGGTTGGTTCGGGGATGGACGATGAGATTCCGATGCTGGCCGTATATCTTAAATTTTCAAAACCCGGCAACACCCTATCCGCTATATTTATTCTAAGCCTTTCAGCCACAATAGCGGCTTCACCGGGGCCGGTATTGGGCAGTAAAACGACAAATTCTTCGCCGCCGTATCGGCCCACAATATCATAATTTCGCAGTTGCTGTCTGGTGGCTGAAGCGAAGTCCATGATGACTAAGTCCCCTATGCCATGTCCGAATTTGTCGTTTATTGATTTAAATTTATCTAGATCAATCATCAGTAAGGAAACCGGTTCCTTGCGGCGGGAAGCCAGTGAGGTCACTTTCTCCGCCTCAGCGAAAAAGGCCCGCCGGTTAAACAATCCGGTCAATCCATCAAGGGTGGCGGCCCGATGTAGTTCTTTATCGGTTTGTTCTTTGATTAATAATAAGAAACCAATGCTGCCCAAAAGCATCAACAGGTAAGTCGTCACGAAGGTGAGGGTTTGAGAATAGTGCTTAGTAAACAATGAAAATTCCTGGGTCGCGGTTAAGGCTGATATTATGCGGATGATTAACGTGAAGCTGCCGAATATGTATAGACTTCCCAAGGTCTTCTGTAATTTCGAAGATCCCCTTTCAAAGAGCAGGACAATGCCGGGAAGCACGGCATAAAAAAAGGCGAACACGGAGACATAGACCAGGACAAGAGTAGGTCTGGATTTAGATAGGTACAGAATCAAGAAGGTGAAAAAGGCGGGGGATAGAATATAAGCTATAAGCACCTTTATGGTAATTTGTTTCTTATAGGACACGACGGAGATTGATTCCATCGAGAAACCGATGAATAAGATGAGATTTCCGAGGGCCAGAGATAATAAATCAGAAATTTCACCTCTTAAAGATAATAAAACCCAGGCGATGGATTGAATGAATTTGCTTAAGGCGAAATACTTGATCGAATTTTTACTGCCCGGCTTAATTGAGACAAAAAGTAAGGTCAAGACCACAAGATTACCAATACAGAGCATAACTATGACGGTCTTAATATCTATATCAAGGAATCTCATTGACATGTCCAAGAAGGTTTTGATTAGGCGTTCCAGCCGAGGACTGGACAGCAATGTCGTTGAATTAAGGATGCGGGGTTAAGATTTCTCGCTTCGCTCGAAATGACAGCGGGGTGGACCATCCGAAATGGCGACGTTAATCCGAAATGACGATGCAAATTTGTCATTCCGAGCGGAGCGAGGAATCTTATCACATCCGGAGATGATCAAGCCGTGGCTTAATTCAACAACATTGGGACTGGACCGCGGCTCACCCGGAGCGGATTTCCTGCCGCATGAAGGCCAGGTAAGAGATGGCAAAACAGATCAAAGTGATCAGTATTAAGAACACAATATAAGGAAAAACCACCAGGATGCTCTGACCCAGCGGTAAGGGCCGATTGAACCGGTCCATGGACACCCGCTCCATCGGGCCGATCAGGATCAACGACCGGGTCGTCTTTCGCATCGGGTCAAGGATGGTCGAGGTGGAGTCGCTATACAGCTTCATCGGAGATAACAGCGAGACCGCTTTTTGGACCTGGGCATGGTCAAAGAGCTTTTCAGCGTCGGCCCCCTGGTTTTGATCAATCGGGACCAAGGCATTGGCCGCCAGACTAGCTCCAAAGGTCACAAAAAAAGAAAAGAAAATCCACAGGGCCACCGCGGCCAGGGCAGAGGTGGCGATGTTGCGGAAAAAAATGGAAAACAAAATAGCCACGCCTAACCAGAAGGAAATATAAAAAATGCTGATGATCAGGTAAATCAATACCCGGCCCACTTCTTCCGGTCCCGGGGTCACGCCCAGGGTGAACAGGCCCAGTCCCGAGATCAACAAGACGATGGACAGAAGCATAATCTTGATCGTGACCACGCCAGCCATGAATTTGCCGTTAATAATAGCGTCGCGATAAATCGGCTGGGCCACCAGCTTGCTTAAGGTGCCGTTGATCCGCTCCCGGTTGATGGCGTCAAATCCCAAGACCAGACCGATCAAAGGGCCGAAAAAGGCGATGAACTGGGCCAGGGAAAAAAGGTCGCCGGTGGAGGTGAAGAGCATCATAAACACCAGGCTGGGCCTGGCGATCCCTTCCAATTCTTTTTTGAGACTGGTGCCGACCATGAAGGTGGTGATCAGGCTGACCATGGTGATCAGGGCAAACAGGATGACAAACCGGTTACTGCTGAAATGGTCGGCCAACTCTTTGCGGTAGATAACCCACATTCCTCGCATGATCAGGCCTCCTTGAAATACTTCATGTAGATTTCTTCTAAGGTGAACGTGTCCTGTTCCACTCCCAGCTTTTCCTTGGCCAGTTCGTCAATAGTTCCCACGGCCACCAGTTTGCCTTTGATCATGATCCCCACCCGCCGGCAGATCCGCTGGACCTGGTGCAGTTGGTGGGAAGACAGGAGCACGGTCATATTCCGTTCCAGGCTCAAGGACTGAATCAGGCTGATCATGCGGTTGATCCCGTCCGGGTCCAGGCCCAGGGTCGGTTCGTCTAGGAAAACGATGTCCGGCTCCCGGATGAGCAGTTCCGCGATCCCCAACCGCTGCCGCATTCCCCTGGAATAGGCTGCCGCCCGCTTGTCCCCTTCGTCTTTGAGACCGACGGCATCCAGGGCCCGGTCTATCCTGTCGTGGGCGACTTTATCAGTCAGGCCGTTAAGCCGGGCCACGTACAGCAAGTTCTGCCGGCCGGTCAGGTCGCCGTAGAATCCGACATTTTCCGGCAGATACCCGACCTTCTGCTTGACCTTAATCGAGGCAAACCGCGGATCTAAGCCCATCACCTTAACCCGGCCGGCCGATGGTTCGGTCAATCCCAGCATCATCAGGACGGTCGTCGTCTTCCCTGCCCCATTGGGACCGAGAAAGCCGAAAATCTCTCCCCGGTCAACGGCAAAGCTGATATTGTCCACCGCAGTTTTAGAGCCGTAAACCTTGGTCAGGCCGGTCGCCTCCACGACTATCTTTGAGGTATCCATTGACTAACGCCTTCCCGCATACCTGAAGACCAGGGCCAGACCCAGCACCACGGCCAGAATCAGGAGCAGTCCGATCCATCCCCAGATAGTGGATGCCTTCACCGTCACCCGCAACTCGACATCGCTGGTGGCCTTCTCCCCCTGGGCGGTCACGGCCACGGAGTAGTCCCCGACTAAGGCTTCATCTCCCGGAGTAATGTTCACCTCCACCTGCTTCATGTCGTTGGGCGGGATGGCGTCGATCTTCTCGGGTTTAAATTCGACCTTCCAGTTTTCCGGCTTAAATGAAACGAAGGAGACGCCCTTCTGGACGGCTGATCCGGTGTTTTTAACGTAAATGGACAAATTGGACGGTTTACCCGGTTGAGCCGATAAGGATAACAGACCACTGGGTGTGCCGGCTTTGATTTCGTATGTGCCGGTGATAATCACCCGGACCTGGGCCTCGGCTTTGGATTGACCGGAGTTGACCTCGACGTTGACGGGAAAGGTGCCCAGTTTGGCTTGTTTGTCGGGCTTTACCTCGACCGCCACGGCCTGGCTGCTCCCGGCCTTGATCCGGAGGCTGGAGATTTGTTTAGCCTCATAAGCCGGTTTAAAGGAAAACTCCCATTTTTCGGGACCGGTGGCGGAGAGATTGAAGATGCGGTCCTGCCCGGATTTGTTGGACACTTCCAGGGAGAATTCAAAGTTGGTGGAGGTCGGGCCGCTCAATTCCGGATAGGACGTGGTAATGGTAATGTCCCTTGATGTAATCGCCTGGTCCGTAACCATGATCGTCAGGCTGGTCTCCGAGGTTAAGGCTCCGTCTTTGGTCCGGCCTTTGATCAAAAAGGTGTAGTCCCCGGCGCCGGTGTCTTTGTCCGGTTCGGCCGTCAGGGCCAGGGTTTCGGATTTGCCTCCGGGGACAAAAACGCTGGTCACGGCATAGTTGGCGCCTTTGAAGGATATTTTCCATCCCTTAGGCGGTTGGGGGAGATCAAGCAAAACGGTTTCATCGGCGCGGCCGGTATTATTGACGACCAGGTCGACCCGGACCGTATCTCCCTTGGGGACCAGCATCCCGGAATACTGCACGGCCACGGTGATGGCGCGGGCGGGGCGATTATCTTTGTCGCCCGTTATTACCGCGTCGGCCAAATGAGGCGATAAGCACCACCATAAGGAACAAATAGTCACAAAAGTAATTAGCCGTCTGGTCATTGTCCGTTTTTTGGTTACCATGCCCTCACCTCATCAGAAAAGGTCACCCGGTGCGCCGGTTATTAAAATCATTTCAATAATTATGGGAAGATAAGCGGTCATTGCCGGATCGTCAGGGGCAGCACCCGGCTCCACCCTACAAACTGTAGATATATACCAAAGGGCCTCCTTCCTGACAAGACATTTTTTATAGGCCGCTCATGTTGACATTTTTCTTGACCTTTGGAGGATAAATAGATAAATCAAGCGAGGATACTCCGAGGCGCCGGATCTGGAAGCCGGATGACTCGGAATAGCGGCGAGCCGGCCCACCGGAGCCTTTTTTCAAGCCGCGGCGTCGGCTCCAGCCCGGTTTAAGACCTGCTGACAGGACAACCTGAATGATTCTAATATTAATGTGAAGGGGAATTCGGATGGTCAAATCAGAATCAAGAAAAGGACTGGTCTTTGCAACTGTGCGGACGCATCAAAGGGCTTCGGAAGTCGCTCACATCTGTAAAGAACACGGCTGGGATTTCATGATAAACTTGGCGCCTAATAGACCCGAGGACACTAGTATGCTAGACCAACTCTTATGCGCCAAAGCCTGTCCTCCCGAAGAAACGCCGGCAGAATGCGCCCCACCGGAGACCATCCCTCAGGAGGCTGCAGATGAATTAGCCGCCGCGTCCGAACTGGGCCTGGGTGACTTGTCTTTGGGCGAACCATTACCAGCGGACGCCGAACCGGAAGAGGAAGAGGAAGAAGCTACGGCTACCGAAGCTTTCGCAGAAGAAGCCCCGGCGGAGCCGACACCGGTCGCGGAAGAAGCGATTATCGAAGTGGCCAAAGCTGAGCCGGAAAGAGACGAAGCGCCGGTGGACGAGCCTGTACCTCCGGTTGCCGCGGCAGAGAAAGCGCCCCAGGAAGAAGCTCCGGCCCCGGAAAAGGTTGCCACAGAGGCGGCGCCTGCGGCGGAGACGGAACCGGCCCCAATGGAACCACCGGCTGAAGAAGCACCTGCCCCCGAAGCCGTGACGGAAGGGACTGGCTCGGACGAAGAGGAGCCGACGTGGGAACCCGAGGTCGAGGATTTTGTATCGAATGAAGAACCGGCTGAAGAGACCGCCGTTGAGGACGAGGAAGGGACGGAAGAGTCGGCGGAATCCAAAGGGGCGCCCATCGAGGAAGGGGCTGCTTCAGAGGATAACTCAAAGAAAGCCAAATCCGCCAAGTCTAAGCAGGCGAAGGGTAAGACCACGAAACCCAAATCCGCCAAGCCCAAGGCCAAGAAAGCCAAAACATCCAAATCTAAGTGAGCCGGCCGCCGGCCATGACCAGCCCGATATCAGATCGGCGGCGTGAATTATTTAAGATTGCGAAGCTCCCGTAAGCCTCGAAGGGGTGCATTAGGCTAGCCCGGAGGGTGGATTAGCCAGCCCTGGATTAACCTAATTCACCCTTTCGGGGCTTAGCCGGTGCGTTTCGGATGAGGTCCTTCGGGCCTTTAAAAGACCTGTTTGTATACCTCTGCCTGAACAAAAAGCCGGAATAGTTCGGGATCAATCTTCCCTTCCCGGACCTCAGCTTCAAGGATGGATAAAGCCCGGTCGACAGAAACAGCACTCTTGTAGGGCCGATCTTTGGCCGTCAGGGCGTCGAATATGTCGGAAATAGTCATAATTTTTGATGGGAGGGGAATTTGGGGGGCATTCAGCCCGCGAGGATAGCCGGTGCCGTCCAGCTTTTCATGGTGACCATAGGCCCATTCCGGGACATTCCGGAGATTGGAAGACCAGGGGATGCGGTTGAGAAAATTGAAACTATGAGTCACATGGGATTCGATCTCTTTTCGTTCCTTCTCGCTCAGGCTGCCTTTTGGAATCGACAGCAGGTGGGCTTCTTGAGGGGTCAGGTAAGGCCACTCCCGCCCGTCGGCGTTGATAGCCAGCCGGCTGATGTCCATTAATCTCTGCCACCCCGTCTCGGCCAAAATCCGGGGTTCGTTGGCCTGAAGAATAACTTCTAAAAAAGTATCCATTTCCTTTAAGGTATCTTCAAACTCCATATCCCAATGGGTGAACCGGCCCAGGGCTTCCTCCCGGTTTCTTTCCAATAGCGACCTTATCTTGCGGTGCGAATAGTTTGCTTCCAGGGCCTTCTTGATAAACTCGAATCGAAACTTGATGGCCTCAAGTTGTTCCGGGTAAAGCTTTTTTTCCTTGACCAGGACCCGCTCCCGGACGCCGATTTTGCCAAAGTCATGAAGCAACGACGCATACTTAATCTGCTGTAAATCCTCCGCGGTGAATTTTGCCTCCCGGTACGCCCCCTGGTCGACGCGATCTACCACCTCGGCCAACCCCACCGTCAAAACAGCCACTCGCTCCGAATGGCCGGAAGTGGTCGGATCACGTTGTTCTATGGCATGGACTGAGGCATAGATAAATCCCTCGAATAAATGTTTTATTTCCTCGTACAGACGCATGTTGTCGATGCTTACGGCCGCCTGGCCGGCCAGTGATGAGGCCAGTGTCTCGCAGCCCGCATCAAAGGGGATGACCTCACGATCAAATTGATCTGGATTCTCCAGACGGGTCGCCCAGTGACGCTTACGGTTAATTAATTGCAGGACACCGATGGCCTCGCCGTGATGGCTTTGCATGGGGATGTTCAGCATGGATCTGGTCTGATATCCCGTTCTTTGGTCGAAGCTGCGGTTATGGGAATAATTGCTGTCTTCAGGAATGGCGTAAGCATCAGCGATGTTTAATGGTTGGCCGCTGATCGCGGTATACCCGGCCATACTGGTTTTGATGACCGGCATAACGAATTCTTGGAAACTCATGCTTAATGAGGAATTCTGAGTGAGTTTGAATCGAAGCCGTTTGTCGGCCCAAAAGTTGTCGGCGTCCGGAGGGACATCTGGGTCTGTTTCCACCAGGTAGAGGCTCCCGGCATCGGCCGTGGTGATTTCCCTGGCCTTGGTCAAGATCAGATCCAGGAGTTTGTTGAAATCACGTTCAGCAGACAAGGCGATCCCGATCTGGTTCAACTCGGAAAGCTCCCTGGTTTGAAGCGAAAGCTCGTCCCTGAGTAAGGCCAGTTCCTGCCGGGCCGCCAGCGTGGCCGACAGACGATGAAGCGTCTGCATCACCCGCCACGGGGCCAGGGGCATCTCCAGGTAATCCACTAACTCATCATACTCGGCCCGAGGTTCCTCGCCCATTGCCAGGATGATCAACCTGGCCACCGGAATTCCAGCCTCAAGTATGTCTGCCCGGCGGTTCCGCCCTCCCTGTCCAGCATACCGGTCGTGATCGATATCGACGATCTCAATGGTCTTCCCGGCGTCATCAACGGGGGGATCACCCATATCGGTGGTTTCAGGGCTTTGCAGGACCCATCCGCCGGGGAATCTGAGCGCCAGCCCTTGAAAAAAGGTCCGGTTCGCTGAACCCAGGTGTATTATCTTGGTGTTCCCGATATGATCCATCTCATAGCCTGTCAAGGGTTGCGTGTTGCTGGTTGCTCGTTGCTGGTTGTCTTTAACGAGAAACCAGTGGCAAGCAACAAGTTCTTCCAGAGGCCTTTAGTCCTCCGCTGGTTGCAGCCGGAAATAGAGTTCAAGGTATTTGACTATGGTCCGTTTCATATTGCCTCTGGCGCAAACCTCGTGGATGCCGCGGATGTTGTGAAAGTAATTCAGGTTATCGTAAATATTACCGGAAATAGTGCACAGATGGTCGGACCGGATATACTTCTCGTCGACCTTAAAACCACTGGTGGTCATGACCCGAGGGCCGGCGAAAATGACCATAGCCCCAGGCTCGGCGATCAACACATCGCCTAAGGAGGCATAACTGGCAATAGCGCCACCGGTGGACGGATTGCCCAGCACGGAGATGAACGGCAGGCCATTCTCTTTTAACAGATTAACGGCATTGACGGTTTTCACCATTTGCATTAGGGCCATAATGCCTTCATAGAGTCTGGCTCCGCCGGAACAGCATAAACTGACCAGGGGATATTTTTTTTCTACAGCGTATTCTACAGCCCGTTTGAACTTCTCCCCAAAGACCACTCCCATGGAACCGCCGCTGAAATTAAACTCGGAAATGACCATGACCGCGGGGTAGCCGAAGATTCTGGCTTCGGCCGTGACCAATGATTCGTTGAAATCAGTCAGTTCCTTTTGCTTTTCGAGGAATGTCCGATAAGACTGGCTGATGTCGTTTGAGTCTAAGAGTTCACCGACGGTCAGATTGCGATAGAGCTCAAAGAAGCTGTCTTTGTCCGTGAGACAATCAATCCAGCCTCTGGCACCCATAATGGCGCCGGTACCACATTCGGGGCAGACCATGTGGTTTTCCAAAAATTCCGAGAGCGGAATGAGTTTGCCGCAGCCGTCCCCCTCGCCTCCCCGTTTTCGGGCCTCTCCGCATTTGATGCAATCGACATCTTTTGGGATATTATCAACGGCTTCATTCATGTCATCGTCCATCTGGTTGAGGCTGCCGATCTTAACCGTCTTGATATCCCGAGGTGGTTTCTGGAAGTAGCTCTTCAGCGGACGTTCAAACATCTTGATCAATTCCGATAGCCGGCTCTTGGTGGCGGTCAGGCCGAATGCTTCACTCCGGGTGCGGCGGTACTTCATGAGCTTCCTAATCTTGATCCTCGACAAATCATTGATGGATTTTTCTATAAAGACCTGAATATTTTCGGCCAGCCCATCGGCGTCGTTGACATCTTTGGTTGCGGGAATAATGGTGTCAATCACGCCTAGCCGTTTCATCTCTTTGGCCGTGGGGTTGAGGATGTTTAAGGCGTCGTCGATTTTAGAGGCGTCCCGGAACATGATGGCCGCCATGCTTTCCGGGGCCGCCGTGGCGTAGAGGGCATCTTCGACCATGCCGCGGCGGTCGGTTACTTGCAGGGCCAGAGCGCCGCCGCTCCCGCCTTCCCCGAGCAATACGGAGATGGTTTTGACCGGGAGGAGCAAGAATTCCCGGATGATGCTGCTGATATGATAAGCTTGAAACCGCTCGGCTGAATACATTGAGATATCAGCCCCATAGGTATCAATAAAATTAACGATAAAGGCGTTGTCTAAGTCAAGTTCCTTGATGTGTTTTAAGAAGGTCATAATGGCCGAGTGTTCGTCGGCCGTCAACATTCCGTTTACAGCCCTGACGCCGGGTTTGAGCTTTTTTAGATCGTCGGCTGTGGGTTTCTGTTGCCCAATAACAAACACGGTGTGGGTCTGGAAATCGGACTCGCCCAAGACCAGGCTATCGCCCGGCGTGGGGTGCTTCTTGAAGTTTTCGAAGATCCGGGTGACGATATCGGAAGTGCGCGGCCGAAAAGGGTGGCGTGTTCTTTTCTTGAAAAGTTCCAGCAAGCTCATTTTACTGATAGGTACTTTTGTTACAGGTGCTTTAGTTACAGGCGCGGACATGTTGGCTCCTATTTAAAATTCATCCACAAAGTCTTGTGGCGGGTCTCCGGTTGGTCGTCTTAACAACGGTTGTGTGCCGAAGGGGTCAAACAGGTGCCCGGACGCAGCAGAGAATGGTTACGGCCGGCAAAGCCCTTGGTCCCTGGACGGGTTAGATAAGCGCGGGGGAATATGCCTTTAAGATTGTTTTAGCAACAGTTCCAAGGTAATAGACCTATGTTTGCCGACTCGCTTGAGGCCGCTCCAGCGGCCTTTGGGGCGAAGATTCTACTCATTCGGGGAGATGGTTTGATCGTGACATTTTTTTAATAACGATATGTTATCCTCTTGATTGGTCTAACCGCAACCGAACTATCCGGATAAGGAGACTTCCTCCGATTGCATTCATTCCGGAAAAACTTGAAGGCCGGCCCAAATTTTCCCTTGATTTGTTCAGGTCCTGGTGTAGAATAAAAGCAGTTTAACGCAAAGCCGCCCAGGAGGCAAAGAAAAAATAAAAACGCCGTGTTCAGAAAGTGATATAACATGTTGAAAATATGTGTGATAGACGGCCAGGGCGGCGGCATCGGAAGCGCCTTGATCAAGAAACTCAAGGAAGAATATGGGGAAGACATTGAGGTCATCGCCCTCGGCACCAACGCCATCGCCACTTCTCAGATGATGAAGGCCCGGGCCAATAAAGGAGCCACCGGGGCCAACGCCATAATCAAGACATCCAGGACTGCCCACGTTATTATCGGCCCGATCGGCATTATCCTGGCTAACGCTATGATGGGTGAGGTGACTCCGGAAATGGCCGCTGCCGTGGCGGATTCCCCGGCCAAAAAAATACTGCTCCCCCTGAGCCAGGAGAATGTGGAAATCGCGGGTCTGACCCCGGAACCGTTGCCCCATTTGATCGATGAGATAGTTAAAATCAAGATAAAGGAGATAATGCACCATGTGTGAAGCCAACGCGTACTTGATAAAAAACGGAAGAGAAGAAAAGATTCTCGAAAGTGTCGATGTGATTGAACATGAGGGCGGAAAACTCCGGCTGGTGAGCATCTTTGGAGAGCAAAAAGTGATGGACGCCAAGATAAAGCGGATGTCTTTGGTGGAGCATAAAATTATCTTAGAAGAAAATTAAGTAACCACCTGCTGGTCAATGTCATTAACTTAAGGTCAAGTGGGCTCATGTGTTGGTGGAAGACAAAAAGACTGGCGAGCCTACTTAACCGTTAGTTGTACAAAATAATTTTCTTATTTCTTGGCACACTTTTCTATTGAAAAGCTCACAGAAGTATGGGATACTAACTATGTCATTAAAAAATATAACTAATTCATATCATGGAGGAAAGAAATGGATACAAATTCTCAAAATCAAGTTAATGTTGGCATGGGGTATGCTTTGCGATTTATGTGCCAATCTCATTGAATTTATTAAAAATATTATCACTTCTGAAGAATTCATTTCCCGCCACCGAAAATCCGAAAAAAACTTTACGCGTA
>JADFXY010000065.1:0-14452 GCA_015233355.1 Deltaproteobacteria bacterium
GTCCCCTCGGTCTGGCCGAAGAGGCTGAAGGAGGCAGCGGTGAGCCAGTAATACAGGGGCGGTTTTTCAAAGTATTTGACATAGTTCAAGCGCGGGGTGACCCAATCCCCCGATTCCAGCATCTCCCGGGCGATCTCGGCATAGCGTCCTTCATCTGTTTCCCACAGTCCCCGCCCGCCCAGATCAAAGCTAAACACGAAACAACTTAACAAAATCAAGAAGAGGAGGGCATACCGGCCGCTTTTGTCTATTTGGGGAATTATCATGGCTTAACCCGGTAGATCGAAACGCCGGGATTCCTGTAGACTAAATCCCAGTAGCGGCCCAGGTAGGTCTCGAACTTATTCAGACCGGGGCCTGGATAATACTGGCGTTCCAACTGACCCACATAAATATAGCCGATCTGGTAGCGTTTGAGTAGAGGAATAACCAACCTTGGGTCCGGGGACCGGTAAATGGCGGCCACATCATTGATACGCTCACCTATCCGGTTATCGGCCAGGGAGGCCAGTTGCATGCCGACATGACTGTCCCAGCCGATGAGGGTGGGCAACCCGGTATAAATGCTGACGCGGGAGGCCCAGGAAAAGCGCGGGGCGCTTCCCTCCAACATGACCGGGCTGCCGGGAATATTCTCTTGAATCCAGCGGATGGCCCGGTAATCCAGACTCAGGTCGTAGATTCGGTTCTCCTGGCTGTGGAAGGCCCGGGACATGTAGTACATGCCATCCAGGGTGGCCGGTATCGGAGGATCGGTCACGAACCTATCCCGGCATTTGGCGCTGGTGGCCAGGATAGGATAACATAAAACTCCGACCAGCAGTATAATGCCGGCTTTAACCCATAGCTCGCGGATGACTGTCCCGCAAAAATTTGGTCTTCGCCTGGGCCGGTTCAGCCACTGCCGAACAATGGCGGATAATCCCGTGGCTGCCGCCAAGGCCCATAATATCCAGGCCTGGAGGTAGAACTTGAACACGGTATTCATCCGGTCGGCGTCGCCTTTAAGGGCAATGATTTCTACTAATACGGTCAGACCCACTCCGGCCAGGATGAAAGTCAGGCTGAGGCGCAAGGCGGGGCTGATGCCTTGGGAAAAAAATAAGATGGCCGCGAGCATGCCGATCCCTATAGCCAGGACGATGGCAGCTTGATGGGTGACCACCGCGATCAAGGCCAGGGTTAGGGCGGCGGCCAGGAGAGACATGATGACATAATAGGAAGGCTGTTCCCAAATCAGCCGGGCCATCAGCCTGTTGAGACGCCGCGGTCTGGTCCACACATAGCCCAGGTAAAGCCGGATATACCGGACGATAAAATTCAATCGGGGCGCATAAAAAAACGTTACCAGTAGAAACGTCACCAGGAAGAAAAGGAAAAATCCGTGGATGGTCAGGTAGGCGCTGAGAGGGGTTTTAGACCCCGGCCACAGGTACAACTCTCCGAAAGGTTGGGCATAGTTGGCCGTGTATGGCAGAAAAAAAAACTTGCTCGCTCCAAAGATAACCAGGATCCGCCAGCCGGCGGCCCAGAGGACTCTCCAGTTGAGGTTTAGGCCGGTCAGTCGTCCCCGGCTTATTTGGGCATATCCCACGGCCAGCGCAACAACCAGCAAGTAAGTGGGGTAATCCCAGGCATTGGTCGGCCAAAGGGCGCCAACGGTCAAACCGGCCAGACCCAAAGTCAATGTTTCGGCCCAATCGGGCACAGCGTGGGGCTGCCTCTCCTGGAACACACCGGTGTCCAGTGATAACCGTTCCGGCCGGGCGGATTTAACATATTGGACAGCCAGGACCAGAGCCAGCAGGGCGACCGGGAAGGCCAACAGATGTGGGTGGATATCACCGTAAAGAAAGGTAAAAAAAGGAAATTCCGTGATCGGGACAGCCTCGGTGGGCGGATGGGGAATAGCTCTGGTGGCATCCCAGTAAAGGGCGGAGTTGGAGATAGCCAAAGATTGACCATGGACGATGGCCTGATACAGGCCGTGAATCGGACGCACGACGGGCAATAAAAAATCCAATCCCGAACTTAACTGGATCTGACTCATCCCGGACAAACCTTTGAAGAAGAGGCGGACCTCATCTAAATTGCCGATGACGGCCGTGAATATGGCCCCCAGGCAACCATACCCAAAGGCCGATCCTGGTCTGGTATCGGATCTGTCCGCTGGCCCCATCCCGTCGGGTTGGGTGGTCTTTGGGGCGTCAACCAGGTTGTAGACCACGGTAAAGGCGCCGGCCGTGGTCAGGGCGAACAGGGTGGGGATGGCCAGGTTGTAGGCTACCGCTGGAATGATCCCGGTTCGATGGATCAGGGCCGCGATCTGAACATAACCAAAGTAATAATAATTAATATACCCCCCGGCAAACCAGGGGTTATAGGGCGGGAAAAAGGAGGTCTTCGTTATGGCGTTCAGGAAAGCGAAGTCCATCGGCTTTTCCCCTCCAAAATAGGGGTGCCAGAGATCCGGATTCAGCCACCTGATGCCCAGAAAAAGGGCGAAAAACGCCAAGAATAAAACTTCCTCACCTAAGATCAAGCGCCAGCGGCGGCGCCAAAACTCACCCCAGGCCCGGCGTTGGATCCAGGCCGCGGCCACCGTAGCCAGGCCCACGATCAGGGTCACCAGTCCCACACTCCATCTGGAGAAGGCCATTATCTGGAAACCGGCCAGGAGCCAGGCCCCGTACGAGACCATCAACAACCCGGCCGTCTTGGCCACCATCCAGCCTTTGTCGGCCAGATTGGGCAAGGCCAGGGCCAGTAACGGCCAGGCCAAAAATCCGATAATTTCCAGACTCAGGATCCAGACCAGGGCCGGCCAGCGATTGGCCAGATCATTGACATCAAACAGACCGTGCCGGGGATCAAGTATCCGGGACCAGGTGCCGCCGCGGCGGTCGGCCTCGAAGGCCTTAGGATCAAGCATCAGTCTGTTCTTGTAATTGGCTGCTTCCCGAGGAGTTAGACGGTAAACGCTCTTCCAATCTATCGTCCCAATTAGGAGCCGGGCCCGCTGTTTGTTCCAGGCCGAAGTTTTTTTAAAGATCAGCACCCGGGGGTGATCAAACACGGAAAAAGTCTCTTCCGCCTGGTCATCGGGGAAGGTCAGACCCAGCAGGGTGGGATAAGAAGTGACGTCAGCCACCCGGATAAACCCCAGTTCCCCGGAGAAGAGTGCCTGGTAGTAGCGAATAGTCATGGGGTAGCGGGGCGGAAGTTTTGGGATGCTGGTATACAGACGACTGCTGGACAAAATAACGTAATCGGCCTGGTCGAGGGTTTGCAACGTCTGTTCTAATTTTTGCGGCGTGTCATCATCATAGTTGGCCAGCTCAACTATCCGGTACCGCGGCTGGGCGCTTTGTCCGTCCACGGTCAGCGGTAAACCTTCGTCCCAGTGTTCGTTGGCGATGACCGACCCTGGGGGGATGTTATGGTAAATCCACCGGCTGGCCTGCACCCGGCTATGGGGGCGGGTGTAAATGTGGAAGAAGGCCGCAGCCCAGGCCAGGGTTCCGGCACAAATAAAGACAATCAGCAGACCGGCCGCGGCGGTGACCAGCCGGGACTTCTTCTTTTCAGTTTGAAAGGTTTGGCGCAGAATTCCGGACTTGTCCCAGATCCGGACGACCAACCAGGCGGCCAGAATGGCCAGGGTCGGATAAATGGGCAACAAGTACCGCATATATTTGACCCATTGGGTGGCCAGGTAAAAGAACATCATCCCGGTCCAAATGACGGGGATCAGGTGACTCCAGTCCTTGTGCCGGCCCAACCACCACCCGGCCGTCAGCCAGGCTATCGAGGCCGTGATGCCCAAAGGCAGGCCCAAACCCCACAAGACCATGTTCTTAAGGGGAAACCAGATAATCGGACAATCAGTCCACTGGTGGTTCGGCGGCCAATCAACATAACCTCGGGTTAACTGGATAATCCGGGCCATGCTTTGGAGCCATCGGTCACTGGGCCAGAGGCCGAAGAAGCCGTGGCCGCGAAAGGCATCGGGTTCGGCTATCCGAAAGGCGATAAGGCTGACTAAACCGGCCATCAGGAGGGAGATGATCAGTCGGCTGATCCAACGGATACCGGCCACCGGAGCGCCGGCCGTTTGGGACCGAGTTCGAGAGGAATAAGCGACGACCAGGATTAAAAGGAAGAAGAAAGGGAAGATGGATGTCTTACAAGCCAGAGCCAATCCGCCTAAAAAGGCGGCCGCGGCCAGACTGCAGAATTTGTGGCCGACCTGAAACCGGGCCAGGCAGACCAGGGCGGCTATGATGAAGAAGTTGGCAAAGGAGTCAACGGTGAAGAAATGGGCGAGCTGAACAGGTAGGACTGAGGCGGCATAAAAAGCCGCGGCCAATACGGCCAGGCGCTTATCCCGGTACAATGTCACGGCCAAAAAAAAGACCAGCAAAACCGTCCCGAGGTCGAGCAGGGCGTTGATGGCTCGGCCGACTAATTCGACCTGGTTGTACTCGGTTTTCCCCAACAGGATGGACGCGGCTTTGACCATGGTCGTCGGCAACGTGCCATAGACAAAAAAACCGTGTCCCACATTGCGAGGGTTTAAAGGGGAACGGGCTTCGATGAAGTAGTCCTTGAAATGAGACGGCCACTTCATCGAAATCTCGACCATGGTCAGGAATCGTTCGTCGGCATGGAGATGATGCCCCTGATCCCAATTGAGACCACTCAGCCGGAAGATCGCCCCCAGGACTAGAACCAAGGCTAAGGCAATGATAGTTTTTTTCATAGGGCGATTATTCGGGAACGATTCCGGTTAGTGTTGTTTTCATTGTCTGCCGATATCTATATCAATTCAACCGCATTAAGGGCGCTCCGCCCGCCCTCGCCGGATATCTTTAACTGATGTGAGAAGTTTGAGAATCACCAGATTCGCAAATAGCAGCTTGAGCGGATCCACTAGAACAATCACCTACGTTGGAGCCGCTGCCGCAAAAGTTCTGATAAGCTGCAACGTCTCCAGTGGCGCAACCAGTATGGGCTGCAGAGGTGGTGGTTCCGAAGTAACACACAGCCGTGGCGTTGGTTCCACCGCCGCAATAGGAGCCAGTGCCAAAGGTGGGAAGAGTACCGGGGACGCAAGACCCGTTAACGCCAAATCCATGTGTGCAGTGTGTCTCGGCGCCTTCCCCATTGGCACATGAGCCTGCTGAATAGACGGTACCCGTGTCACAGGTTGTCGCCCCAATGCCGGTTAATCCTTCCAGGCTTAAATCGACGGCTCTTGGTGTTACATAAGGTTTTTTTCCCATGATCATTATCTCCTTGTTTGTCCCAATCGAGATCGCCCCCAGGACTAGAACCAAGGCTAAGGCAATGATAGTTTTTTTCATAGGGCGATTATT
This sequence comes from Deltaproteobacteria bacterium, assembly GCA_015233355.1. GTDB lineage: Bacteria > Desulfobacterota > JADFXK01 > JADFXK01 > JADFXK01 > JADFXK01. The sequence goes on from JADFXY010000065.1 coordinate 5,379, forward strand.
CGGGTATGATTCCGGTTGGAGTGATTTTTTATTGGTGCCGGTAGTTAAATTTTTATCGGTCAAAAAAAGCAATCATTTTTTTTGATTATTTTCGACTTTTTCACCTTATCATTTTAATCATGGAATTTCAAGCGCTGAATTGCAGCCGTTGAATCCAATTCGACAGGCCTCCTTTCTGTTTGTTGTCCTTTTCCTCCAACAGATACGGTCAGTGCCATGATAAAATCCTCATTTCTCCAGGCTGTGATTGCCTTATTCTTCAGGGATTGCGGCAGGATTGATATCTATGCGGGAAGTTGACAATAATAACCTGAGTTCGACGGGTTTTTTTGATTAACTGCTGGAAATATAACCATAAATTTCTCAGATTAACGCGGATGAAAAGGCCGGAGACCTATTTGAGCCCTAATCTGCCTAACTCGGCGCAATCTACGGATTTTTATTTGTACAGAATCATTTTCAACTTAAACCAAACTGAACCGGTGTCTGGGTATCGATTCTTTTTATTAGGTAATAAATAAATCTAATAGTATTAATCGTGATATTTATATTATGTAAATAAATTAACGAGAATAAATAATTAACCACACATATAGTAATACATATATATTAATTTAATATTTGACATATAAAATTATTTCGGCAATAATATCCAGGAGCGATGGTAGCTGACGCTCTAACTAACTATCGTCATCCGAGCACAAAACCTAACATCTCATTAGGCTTGTGGTGAAAGTCCCAATCGACGTGATTGTCTCATCCCAAAGGGTAGTCAACTAACGGGGCGCTTGACAGGAGTCGGAAGCCTGTTGATAAAAATGGCAAAATATCAGCCTGTTATACATTGGATCAATTGATGAGTATTCCACTCCACGAGCTGACCAGCACTCTGTCCCGCCTGCCGAAGTGATTCCCCTGAACGAGACGGAAGGCTTTGTCGCCCAGACGGCCCGACGTCTTCTGGCTTTCCCGAACAAGCTTTGGCAAAAAAATTTTTACGGTCTACCCAATTGATCTTGCAGCACGTTATACTTCGAAACTGTTAGGAGGATTTATGTCTGACGAAAACAACGGGGCGCATATTCAAGATAAAAATGAGGTTAAGGCATTCATAGATAAAGCCAATCAAAGGCTAAACTCCTTACAGGAAGCTACTGACAGGTTATATGGCTTATACCTCCGGGCCATGGGTGCACAATGTCAGTGGGCGGACAAAGAACCACACTTTCAAACAGAACTTAGAATCGTTTTAAATATCCTTGAAGATATCCTATCGGATGGCCGTAATTGACTGTTTAAGGCTTCTTACAGAAGTCGCCTCCATTTTTAAAATATATTATGAGACCGTCAGACTCAGGTAGCGATGTCCGTTGCCGATGCTGATATGGACAACCGGATTACCGGAAGAGGCCGGGATTCGGGCTAGACAACTTGGGGATTGGCGCGATATATTTGGCGAGATATATAATGCTGCGGAAGGTAAGCGGCAAGATCCCTTGGGGCCTCCAAAAGGCATACCGCGGGCGCCGAGAAAAAAAAGAGGACGCCGGGCTTCACGGAAAATAAGCATGGGGTTTTATTTCAGCAGGTTGGTCTAGATCCAAACCGACCTGCGCTCTAAAACCTCTGCCTTCTCCAAGAGTCCTCTGCGCCCTCTACCGGAATGTTTCTTCCTAACTTATTTGCAGGAAGTCGATAATCTTCTTCAGACCTTCCGTTTCACTGCCCTGGTTGTACAGGTTGATGATTTTGCTGCCTATAACCACGATGTCGGCCAGCTCGGCCGCGGCCACAATTTGGTCCCGGCTGGAAATCCCAAAGCCCAGGGCCAGGGGCAGCGAAATGTGTTGCCGGGCCCGGGCCAGGTAGTCCCTGGTCTCATCTGAGACGTTTCGCTCCTGGCCGGTGATCCCGAAACCGGAGACACAGTAAACGAAGCCCTTGGCCATTTCTCCAATAGCCCGCAACCGGTCAGGCGGCGTAATGGGCGAGATGACCAAAATGGGATTAAGGCCCCATTTGGCGCAGGCGGCTAAATAACCGTTCCCCGGCTCTTCGTCAAAGGGGATGTCCGGTACGATCAGGCCCCAGCAGCCGGCCGCGGCGGCTCGGGCGCAAAAGGCGTCCACTCCGTGCCGGAAGAGGATGTTGTAGTATGACATGAACAAAAGGGGAATGGACACCTGCTCCTTAAGCCGGGTCATCAGCTCAAAACAGTCGTTCACCGAAGTGCCCCGATCCAGGGCATGGCGGTTAGCCGCGGCAATGGTCGGCCCATCGGCTACCGGATCGGAAAAGGGGATCTGGATTTCAATATACGAGACACCTGCTCCGGCCATAGCCAGGGCGATTTTCTCACTCTCGGCCAGGCTGGGATACCCGGCGACCAGATGGGACATTATCTTTATTTGTTGATTTTTCATAGGTGTTCCACACATGATTGGAAGAGGCGCCTACCTGCCCAGTTCATCAACTTTTTTGCGGAGGAAGGCCGCGAAGTTGTCCTTGGCTAAGCGAGGCGCCACGATAAACAGATCTTTGTCGCCCCGGCCGGAACAGTTGAAAACAATGATCTCCTCACGGGAAAGTTGAGGAGCCATTTTAATCACCTCAACGCAGGCATGGGCGGATTCTAAGGCCGGAAAAACACCTTCCGACCTGGCCACGAGGTCGTAGGCGGCCATCACTTCATCATCGGTGGCGTAGGTGAACCGAACCCGGCCGATATCCCGTAGATAAACTATCTGAGGCCCGACACCGGAGTAGTCCAGTCCGGCTGAGATACTGGAGGTATCTTTGATCTGGCCGTCATCATTTTGGAGGAAGAGAGACTTAAATCCTTCGGAGACACCGGGATGGCCGGACTGCATCCGGGCGGCATGCCGGCATTTTCGGCTGTCTTCCTCAATGCCTTCGCCTCCTGCCTCCACCCCGACCATCTTGACCGATTCATCGTCTAAAAAATCATAAAACAGGCCCATGGCGTTGCTCCCGCCCCCGACGCAGGCGACCAGATAATCAGGAAACTTACCTGCCTGTTTCATTATTTGGGCCTTGACCTCTCGGCCGACCACGCTCTGGAAGTAGGTATTCATGACCGGATAGGGATGTGGTCCGCAGACCGTGCCCAGGAGATAGTGGGTGTCCGTAGGATTGCTCAACTGATCGCGCAAGGCCGCATTGATGGCGTCCCGCAGAATTTGACCGCCTTCCTTCACCTCCACCACCGTGGCCCCCAACCGCTCCATCCAGAAGACGTTGGGCCGTTGCCGTTCATAGTCCTTTGCTCCCATGTAGACCACGCACTCCATCCCCAGCTTGGCGCAAACCGCGGCAGTGGCCAGGCCATGTTGCCCGGCCCCGGTCTCGGCAATGACCCGCCTCTTACCCATCCGTTTGGCGATCAGAGCCTGGCCCAGGCAATGATTGATCTTATGGGCGCCGGTATGGCACAGGCCCTCGTTCTTCAGGTAGATCCGGGCGCCGCCCAGCTTAGTGGTCAGGTTTTGACAAAAATAGAGAGGGGTGGGGCGTCCGATGTAGGTTTCATTAAGATGAGCCAGTTCGGCCAGAAACTCCTCGTCTTGATAATACCGGACAAAGGCGTCTCGCAGGGCATCCATGATGGGGACCAGCATTTCCGGCACATACCGTCCGCCGAACTCGCCGAAATACCCGGTGTCGACATTCATTAGTTTTTCTTTAAGCATAGCGGTCTCTGCCGGTAGACCCGAGGGGGTCTCGGCGTGCATGGAGGACTGCCGACCCGAGCCGTCGGTTTGTGAGCCGGGCCGGACCAGCAGGCCAGGTTGTTAAAGTTAAGAATTGTTACATTAAGGTGCGACGATGATCAGGGCTGCCAATCACTATGGGCCTTGTAAACGCCCCCGGTGATCCGGTCGAATTCGCCGTTATCCTGGATTTTTTTGTTGGCCGCGTCCAGGAGTTTATCCAGATCCGAACCTCGGCCCCCCTTGGGCAGGACGAACTTGACATCAAAGGTATTGTACAATTCCCGCTTAATGTTTTTAATTCCGAGTTTCTTCAGCACCAGGTCGGTATCGGCTTCGGAAAAGACAAAGGCATCTATCCGTCCCTTTTCGATTTTATTTAAGGCGGATTCGATATCCACAGCCGGTTTGATGGGGAAATCAAAGAACCCCGTGTGGGCTGCTTCGGTCTCAACATTGAAGTCTTTCAGGTTGCTTTTGGTAATGTTCTTGGCTTTATTGGAGTAAATAACAAAATGGACCCTAAAGACCGTGGCCGTGGAATAATCAAAGTTCAGCTTACTCGGGTCGGTCTGGGGGTTGACCAACAGCGGAAAATGGAAATCAACCTTTTTTGTTTCCACGTCTTGCATCGACTTCTTAAAAGGGACCACCTGGATGTCCATTTCCACACCGGCTTCCTTGCCGATGGCTTTAACCACATCGACAAGCACGCCTTTATCCTTGTTCTCTGCGGCTACCGGCAATTGGGCCAGGCTGGCCTTGAGAGTCTTGGCCTGGACAGTCGATCCGCCAATCAGGAAGAAGGAAAGCGCCAGCCCCAGTATGATAAGATTAATTGTGCGGTTACCGCTAGTTCGCCTCAAAGCCATGGTCAGCCTCCTCTGGTCAAAAGGAATATTACTGATAAGTGAACCCTGAGTCCAACAGGGCAAGATGGCGGATCAGAATGCGTGCTCAAACGCGCCGCGGGACGCAAACTGTGGAGGGCTCATTTGATTTCCCAGCCATCGTCTGCGCTTGTCGTCGGCATCTTAAGCCTTCGTGAAGCTGATGCCCCGTGAGTCGGCGCGGCCTGGGTGAAGGTAACTTTTCGGCGTCCGGATCTGTCCGCGGCCAAAGACGGGGTATCATGACCGGACGGAGAGGCCGAGTCTAATGATTTTCTATTTGTTGAGCCGATCAGTTGGGTCAATCCGTTAACCAGGTCCTGCATCTGCTCGGCCTGGCCGTTCATCATGGTTGAAGAGGAGGCCAGTTCTTCGGAACTAGCTGCGGTTTTTTGGACGACCGTGTTCATGTCAGTCACGGCGCCCCGGATTTGCTCAATGCCTCGGGTTTGTTCCCGTGAGGCCACGGCGATTTCGCCCACCAGCTCGCCCAGTTTCAGGATGCCGGAGGCCACCTCACCGAAGGTTTGGTTGGTCTTAGCGACTAACCCAGCCCCGCGATTTACTTTTTGGGTAGTCGTCTCGATAAGATCGGCGGTATTTTTGGCCGCTTCAGCGGCTCGCACGGCCAGGTTCCGGACTTCGTCGGCCACCACGGCAAACCCCGCCCCGGCCTCACCCGCCCTGGCCGCCTCCACCGCGGCGTTAAGGGCCAGAAGGTTGGTTTGAAAAGCTATCCCATCGATGGTCTTAATGATTTTGCAGGTCTGGTCACTGGCCTCCAGCACTTCCTTCATCGACTCGCTCAACTCGGCCATATTGCCGTTGGCCTGGGTCGCCATCCGCTTGGCCTCGGTCATCAGAGTTTCCGCGTGGACCGCATTGGCCTCGTTCTGATGCGTCATCGAGGTCAACTCCTCCAGGGAAGAAGTGGTCTCCTCGATGGCTGCGGCCTGTTCCACCGCTCCTTCGGCTAGAGTCTGGCTGGCGATTAAGAACTGATTTGAAGTTTCAGCCACCTGCCGGGCCCCCTGGTTTAATCCTCCGGAGATGCGGGAGATGGGTTTGATGGCCACTGTTCTGAGGCAAATAATTGTAGCGATCACCAAGGTTATAACCTCCAAGACGGCGCCCAGGCCTTGTAAGATGATCGATTTGGTAACGCGGTCATTTAAGACGCCACTAAACTGCCGGACCTCCGTTTGAGACCTGGCCTTGCTCTGGCCAATTTCTTGCGTCACCAAGCTATTGGTATAGTAGAGTTGAATCCGGCCGACCTTTTCTTTTTCGTAATAGGAGTCGGACTTAGCCGACAGGGTTTCATCCAGTTTGAGGTTCTCCGGAATCGACTTTCCAGACGCAGTTTCCCGGTCCCGCCATAAAGCCACATAGGGCTTTTCATCGGCATCAAAGACCTTAATGGCTACTATCTCAGGCTGGTCGAAGTAAGGATGTAAGGCGACCTTTAGCCCTTCGGTATTGACATTGTACAGAAAAAATGAGGTGATCCCGGCACAAAATTTGGCGTTTATATCCGCCCTCCGGCGGAGAGCCTCATTCATCTTGGCCCCCTGGTCATCGATCAGCCTGTCCATCTTTTTGGAATACTCATCCATAAAGAAGTTGATCATATCCGACTCGGACTTGATGAAAACGGTACTACCCAGGGACAGGAGGATAAAGACAATTATTCCGGTAAAGATGGATGTTTTGGCTACAATGCCCATCCTTCGGCGGCCGTCAGGGGATTCTTTCATAAATACTCCCTAGTTGGATGCGCGGTCAGTCAAGCTTTCATGTCGGCATCAGCATGATCGTTTGGATCCTGAGTCGCCTGTCCAAATCATATTTCATACTATAGCTATAGGGAGGTTAACATTAAATGTCAAGAAATTTAGCTTAAGCCTGATCAAGCAAAAGTGGTTTTTTATCCTATATTTTGTCCAGCCCGCCGATTAATTGGGCGATCCTCAGTTTGTCCACCATCCCGTCCGTTTCGACCCCGCTGGCCACATCAACGCCCAGTATTTTCGAGCTGCAGTCGGCCACCCGGACATTATCCGGGGTGATCCCGCCGGCCAGGAGAAAGGGGAAATCAATGCTCGACAAAAGCGAATGGTTGCAAGTCCGGCCCTGGCCCGGCTCCGACCCATCGAACAGGATATACCGGACCGTCGGCAAGTATGATCGGGCCAGGTCGATGTCAGCCTGATCACGGAGAGGCATGTTCTTGATCACCGGCGCCCGGCACCGGGAGATATAATCCGCATCCTCCCGGCCGTGCAATTGAATGTAGTCGAGCTTTAGACCTGTGGTGATCTTGTTCACCAATTCTATGTCCTGGTCTCTAAACAGGCCCACGGCTTTGGTCAAAAACAGCCGGGACCGGATGGACTCCGCCTGGCCCAAAGTGATACATCGTTTGGAGGTGGGCACAAAATTCAGCCCGGCCAGATCAACGCCCATTTGCTCGACCCAGTCCGCCTCTTCATCCCGCCGCAAGCCACAAATTTTGAGCATTTTCCGGGCGGTAGCCAGGGCCGCCATCTTACCGCGAGGGTCACCGTTGGACATCAAGGCCGTGCCGACCAGGATAGCCTTGACCCGCGACCGAAACCGGGCAGGCACCTCTTGCTGCAACATCCGGTAAAGCTGCGTCGGGACCAAAGACAGGTGGGTGATGTCCAGCCGGGCCACGGCCTCTTCTAAGGACCACTGCGGGGCCGGCAGACCAATGGCGCCACCGCCCAGTATCGCCCGGAATACGATGGATAATCCGCCGGCGTGGTAGAGCGGCAAGGACAGCAGCCACCTGTCCCCAGGCACGAAGGCGATGTTCTGGTTGGAACCCAGGGCGCTGAAATAATGGTTGGCCGAGGAATGCACCACCGCCTTGGGCCGGCCCGAACTCCCCGAGGTAAAAATAATCGTCGCGTCGCCGTCCGGGTCAATCTCCGGAATTGAGGTTTCCATCCGCCGATCCCCGCCGGCCCGGCTGGTTACCAGCTCTGGCAGAGACCATTCTGATATTTCATCAAGTAGACCGGATTTTAGGAAATCATCCGGCCGCACCAGTCGGGAACAGCCGATATCCTTGAGACAATCCGCCATCAGCTTGGCCGGCCACCGGGTGCTCACCGGCACCGCCACCGCGCCCAATAACCGGCAGGCCAATAACAGAATGACATACTCCGGGCAGTTCGGGGCGGCAATGGCCAACCGGGCGCCACCCTCCAGACCGGCGCGCCTTAACCGGGCAGCCGTTTCCTGGACCAGTTGCTGATATTCTCGATAGGTGATCACGGTATCGGCGGCTATCAAAGCCGGAGACGAGCTGAAACGTTCGGCAGCGTCGGACAGCCAGCGGCCTGGTTCAATATCTTTGATCATTACTTGTTCCGCCGTTTAGAACGCAACTCACGGTGGGTCTTGAAAAAATTGGTTGCTGAATTGTAAAGCGTCCAGGGGTCGTATCGGGCCGCATTAGCTCAAGTCCATCGGCGTAAGCAAATCCCAACGGATGGTCTTGCCCCGGTTAAATGCTTCTTCCGCATCCACCCTGCCCTGCTCGGCCCGGAAAGGTTCTGTCAGTAAATCTTCCTTTAGCCATTTGTAGGTGTCTAAACCCATGGCCGCGTCCGGCGGGGTCAGGGCTGCGGCCAACTGGGCCAGGGCGGATATGCTCACCCCGGTATCAAAAGCACTGCTCAGCACCGGAACCAGCCCCAGAAGATCAGCCATCCGGGCATACCAGACCGTTTTTTCGATCCCGCCCAACAGACTGGGTTTCAAGATGAGGGCGCGGACCCCCCCCGGTAAAGGTGATCCAGATCCGGTTAGTTCGGTCAGACTTTCATCCAAGGCCACCGCTATCCCGGTTTGTAAAAAAAAAGACGTCACTTGGTCCGGACGTTTCACCGGTTCCTCAATGTATTCTATCTGGTCTGGATCCAGAGACCGGCCAAAATCCACCGCCTCAGACAAGGACCAGGTCCGGTTGGCATCCAGGCGGAGCTTGACTCCGTCACCCAGGACCCGGCTGACGGCCTTGACCGTGGCCACATCCACCGGTAACGGTTGGCGGCCGACCTTGAGTTTGGCCACCCGATAGCCTTCGGCCCGCAACTGTTCAGCCTGTGCCGTCACCTCTGCCATTGGTCCGGTCAATAGCCCGTTGATCAAGATCGTTCGATGAGGGGGGGTGGAGAAGAAATCGTACAAGGGGCGGTCTTCAATCCCGGCCAGGAGATTCAGCCCGGCCAGTTCCACCCCGAAACGGACCGAAGGAGCCAGGTTTAACCGCCCTAACCAACCCTCAAACGCTCCGTCCAACCGCCGGATATCCGCGGGAACCTCCGCACCAGGGAGAACCCGGGCCAATTGCTGAAGCTGACGGCCAGCCAAGTCTAAATCCTCCTGATGCAAACCGGGAAACGGGGCCACTTCACCATAT
>JADFXY010000066.1:0-14421 GCA_015233355.1 Deltaproteobacteria bacterium
TGGTCCGGGATCACATTGGCGCAGAATCCTTTGCCTTGACCATGCCCGACCTGGTCTTGTTCGGAGCGGAACCATTTCTGGCCCAATTACTGCCGTATTTTTTTTATTATGATACCGATGTCATCGGAATGACGATTTTGACCGGGGCCAAGGCGGCCGGCTTCGGCAATGTCGGCCGGCTTCAAGTGGAACCGCTATCCCCTCGGGTCTATCGGGTAACTCACCTGTCGGACAAGCAACCCGGTTTTATCACCGTAGATGGTTCCAGTCCTATCTTCAAAGGGTTCGGAGGTGGTATTTATCATTCCGGATATTTCGACTTGATTGAGAAGTTTCTTGATGTCACGCCCGGTGAACTGGATGACGTCCCGATCCACCAAGATCTTATTAAAACCGTGGGCTTGAATGGAGTCATGGTCAATGGGGAAGTGTTCGACACGGGCAATGTCAATGGATACCGATCAGCCGTCAACTATTTGGAATCAATGGGACAGTCTCAGGTGTAGAAAGATGCTGGTCTATAAATTCGGTCTCGCCTGAGATACTGGAGGCAACGTTTGAAAATTCGTCTTATTTGGCCGGGGCGGACGCGCGAAGCCTATCTGGCCGACGGCATCAGTGACTATACGAAAAGGATCAGCCGGTTTCTGCCTGTGGAGGTGATTGAGGTTAAGGCGGCCCGGTTGGCAGGTGGTGGCGATGAGGCGGCTCAGGTTCAGGCAGAAGGGGAGAGGCTGCTCAAAGCGGCAAAGGATTGCGATTACCGGATTATTTTAGATGAACGGGGCCGGGCGATGACCTCTCCCGAACTGGCCGGGTTTTTATCGGAGAGAGAGAGTTCCGGATGCAAAGCCCTGGCCTTTGCCGTCGGTGGGGCTTCGGGATTGGAGCCGTCGCTGCCTGGGCGGGCCAAATTTGTATTGTCCTTGTCCCGGATGACCTTGACCCATGAAATGACCCGGTTGATTTTATCTGAACAAATATACCGGGCTTTGACCATCAGGGCCGGTCTGCCATATCACAAATAACTGTAAATTAACCATATTTCTGGTTCACTCCGGCAGGCTTTTTTGATTGACAATAAACACCGGGGAGTATATAGGAAGAGCGAGTAAAGAAGAATTCCGGACTGACTTTTGTCGGAAACGAGGCCGCTACCGTCAAAAAGAAAGGAGAGGGAGAAGAGTATGAACTTTTATTCATTTGTTGAAGGTCCACTTTTATGGACCGCATTTCTGGTCTTCATTATCGGCTGTGTGATGAGGGCGGTAACATTCTATACGGAATCACGGACCAAAGACAAAGTGATCCATGAGCAGTTCAAGTGGGGTTATGTTCTTTCCACTATTTTCCGCTGGCTGTTGCCCCTGAATGTAACCGTGAGGAAGAATCCTGTTTACTCCGTATTGACTTACACCTTTCACATCTGTCTGCTGGCCGTCCCCATTTTCCTGGCCGGGCACATCAGCCTGTGGGAGGAATCGGTTTTTGCAGTCAGTTGGCCGGCCCTGCCCCAAAACGTGGCCGACTGGATGACTCTTGCCTTCCTGGGTATTGCGGTATTTTTGTTGTTACGACGTATTTTCTCCGCGGATATCCGCCTCATCTCCACTTTTTCCGATTATTTCCTCTTGGTCGTCACGGCACTGCCTTTTCTAACGGGATACTTTGCGACCCACGGCACCTTAAATCACGTTGCCTTCTTGGGCGATAACATGATGCTGTTTCACATGTTGTCCGGAGAATTGATGTTGATCCTCATCCCCTTTACCAAACTATCCCACATTATTTTATTCTTCTTTTCCAGGGCATCTGCTGCAGTTGAGTTTGGCCGGAGAGGCTATTCAATCTAATTTTAAGAGATAATCTTGGTTTAATGAAACTCAATCAGAGGAGTTGTTCATGAGCGGAGAAATAATTCCAAGAACTATAATGGAGTTTTTGACCCCTAGACTGGGCGCCCGTCTTAAGACATGGCTAAGTATTTGTGCTCATTGTGGAATGTGTGCTGATACCTGTCACTTTTATCTCGCCCACAATCGTGACCCTAAGATGATTCCCTCCTACAAAATTAGGTTCATTAACGATATTATTAAGAAATATGGCGGGGTCGACCGGGAATATCTGCAAGAGATTTACAAAACGGTTTATTATGAGTGCAACATGTGCCGGCGATGCACTTTATATTGTCCCTTCGGCATTGATATCGCCATGATGATTTCTCTGTTGCGGGCTATGCTGTTGTCCCAAGGAATGGCTCCCCAAGGACTTCTGGCCGCCATCAATAATTACAAAGAATCCGGCAACCAGATGAACATCTCTGATGAAGAGTGGGTGGAAACAGTCCAATGGATTGAAGAGGAAATGTCGGAAGAATTGGTCGGTTTGACCGTCCCTATCGACAAGCATGGCGCCAAAATTATGTACACCGTCAACGCCCGGGAACCTAAGTTTTATCCCCAGGATATGATGGAGGTGGCCAAGATCTTTTACGTTGCCGGGGAAGACTACACCTACTGCAGCCAACCGGGCTGGGACGACACCAACCTGGCCATGTTTGCCGGCGACGTCCAAACCGCCAGAACGATTGTCGAAAACGTCTTCAAACGGGCCGATGAACTGGGCGTGGAAAAAGTGGCCGTCACCGAGTGTGGACATGCCTTTCGGGCCGTGAAGTACGAGGCGCCCGGGTGGCTGGGATACACTCCCAAGCAAGAGGTCGTCCATTCGGTGGAGCTGTTCCACGACTATATCCGTGATGGACGGATTAAGCTCCGGCACAAAATTAAAGAGCCCACCACCGTGCAAGATCCCTGCAATGTCGTGCGCAACGGCGGCTTAATGGATAAGAACCGGAGATTGGCCGAAATGCTGTCCGAAGATTTCAGGCCCATGAAATTACAAGGAAATTACAGCTACTGCTGTGGCGGTGGCGGCGGGGCCATGCCCATGGGCGGGGAGATGAAAAAATACCGGCTCCAAAGCGGTAAAATCAAGGCCGAGCAAATCAGAGAAACCGGAGCCAAGATTATTTTTGTCCCATGCCACAACTGTATCGACCAGATCAGAGACCTAAATAAGGAATATGACTTAGGCGTCAAAGCCATCCACTTCAAAGAGGCCATTGCGGAACTGATGGTTATCCCGGAACATATGAAACCTAAAGAGCAGGCCGAGGATGATGAATAGTCGAATGGCTCCTTAACTCATTCATCTAATCCAGAGAATGCAAGGAATCGGCGCCGCTTCTTTGCGTTGTGATGGAACCCTCTTGCAAACGCAAACCGCAGAGGACGCTGAGATTAAATTAGTTAGTATGATAAACATCTTACTATAATCTTCGCGTCCTTTCTTTTTTTCTCCGGGTCTCCTGGGGGTTGCGTCTTATCTTTAGATTTGAGCGTCCAGTAACCAGCAACACGTAACACGCAACCCGCAACCGGTAACGATTAGGTGAGTAGCCATGTTCATTGCTGACAGCCCGTTTCTATCACTGTGCCTGCACGTTTCGCTAGTCATATTCTTGGTGGGACTGGTCTTCAAGGTGGGGACCTGGTTTCAACACCAAATAGACACCGGAGGAGAACGTTTTCCGGTCGGCGTCCGGGTGTTGGCGGCTGTTCGGGGTGGGGTAGGGGTGCTGTTCGGCCCTAAGCTGATCGATTTCGTAAAGATTTTTTTCCTGGATGTGCTCCTAAACCGGCGTGTGCTCAAAGAGGATTTCCGGCGCTGGTTGATGCACATGCTGATCTATGTTGGATTCACCCTGCTTGTGGTAACGCATGCCTTGGGTGCGGTCATCATGCCCCGTTTTTTTCCCGGCACCACTTAATCGTCTCTTCTTCCAACTGGTCCAGCGGCACGACCGTGTTCACCAGACCCATATCCAGGGCCTGCTGGGCGTTATATTGCCGGCACAGAAACCAGATTTCGCGCGCCTTTTTCTGGCCGACGATCCTGGCCAGGTAACTGGAGCCGTAGCCGCCGTCAAAGGAGCCGACCTTGGGTCCAGTCTGGCCGAAAACGGCATTGTCTGCGGCAATGGTCAAGTCGCACATCAGATGCAGGACATGCCCCCCGCCCACGGCATAACCAGCCACCATGGCGACGACCGGTTTCGGGCAGGTCCGAATCTGCCGTTGAAAGCCCAGCACATTTAATCGGGTCACCCCGTGTTCGTCGGTATAACCGGAGTCTCCCCGGACATTCTGATCGCCGCCCGAGCAGAAGGCCTTGTCGCCTTCTCCGGTTAGAATTATGACGCCGACTTCCTGATCTTCCCAGGCCAGGTTCAACGCCTGAGACATTTCGATGACAGTCAGAGGCCGGAAGGCGTTCCTTTTCTGGGGCCGATTAATGGTGATTTTGGCCATGCCTTCCGCCTTTTCATATCTAATATCTGTATATTCGGCGGCTTGAATCCAATTAACGGTACTCATTAGTTCCCACCTCTGAAAGGATAAAGTTCTTTATTTGTTCGGCCAGTTCAGCCGGTTTTTCAAAGTGGACATTGTGGCCGCTGCCGCGGATCACGGCCAACCGGGCTGCGGGTTGCCGGGCCACCATTTGAGCGGCCAGACGGCGAAACTTGGCATCCCGTTCGCCCACCACCACAAGCATGGGAAGGCCGACGCGGTCCAAATCTTCCCACAACGATGGTTGCCGGCCAACGCCCATCATACGCAAAGACTTAGCCAGTTCGGCCGGGACATTATTCATCCGGCGGCGACACAAATCGGCAAATCGGGGATGTTGCTTGAGGGATTCGAATAACGGCTGATCATACCAATGGTTCAAGAATTCTTCCAGCCCGCGGGTTTCCAATTCCTCGGCCAGCCGCTCGTCCCGTTCTTGCCGGGCCTGTCGTTCAATCGGATCCGCCAATCCGGGTGAGGCCGACTCCAGCACCAGCCCCGTAAAGCGTTCTGGATAGGTTAAACCCAGGTAAAGGGCCAGACGGCCGCCCATGGAATAGCCGACCAGGGTCATGGGAGGCAAAGCCAGGTCGTCCAGCAGTTGGACCAGTCCCGCGGCCGCGCCGGCCAGGGTATAGGCCTCGTCGCCGGACTTAATCCAGGTCAGGCCGTGTCCCGGCAAGTCAACGGTCAGGCAAGAAAAATCCGGCGAAAGCGCCTGGATCACTTCCGACCAGTCCTCTCCGGAGCCTAGGAATCCGTGCAACATCAGCACCAGCGGCTTATCACCCGGCCCATGCCTCTGGTAGTGCCGGTAATCTTTCGACATTGACGCCACCTAAACGGCATCCAGGGCCGCGGTTATCTCCCGGTTCAGCCTTTGGTGCAAGGCAATATTCTCTTTCCGGTCAGTTCTGATCTCGATAACGGCACTGGTTCCCTTTTCATGCGCGGCTAAGAAACAGGTCAAAAAGTCATCCCTGGTGGTCGGGGCGTAGTAATCCAGCCCAAAAAGATCCGCGGCGGGTTTAAAGGCCAGGGCATGGGGTGTGGCGAAAAACGGCTCAAACACGTCGGCGAATTGGGCGATCGGCAGAAAAGAGAAGATACCTCCACCCTGGTTGTTGATCAAGACGATGATCACCGGTTGCGAAGTCATTTTGACCAGGGCCAGGGAGTTGAGGTCGTGCAAAAAGGCCAGATCTCCGATAACCAGGGTGACGGGGCGCTTAAGTCCGACCGCAAAACCTGCCGCGGTAGCCATCGTGCCGTCAATCCCACTGGCCCCCCGATTAGCCCCCACCGGGACCGAGACGCGGCCCGCCTGGGCGAACATGTCCATGTCCCGGACGGGCATACTGCTACCCAGGAACAGGGCCGAATGGGCAGGCAAATTCTTAGAAATCAGCCGGGCCACAACCGGTTCACTTAAGCCCGGCTCTTGCGTCGAATAATTCTCCAGAACCTGCTCCACCCGGTTAGACCGCGCCGTCACATCCTCTAACCAGGCCCGATTGGCCGATGTCCGGATCAGGGGTGTCAAGCACCGGCACAGGTGCCCGTATTCAGCCTCCAACCGCCAGGTGGCCAGATGCCCCGGATCATGACGGAAAGGATGATCTTTGACCACCACATAGTTGTCCGGCCGGGATGCTTCCAGGTATTGCTGGAAACGTTTCGAGGTCACCTGCCCGCCCAGATGCAAAATGACCTGGGGCCGCCATCCCTCCCGGAAGGATTGAGATAACCAAAGTTGATCAAAATACGGGACCAGCGGACCATCCTCAAAGCCAAGCCGCAGGCCGGACCCGATATCGGCCAAAACAGGCCACCGGAGTTTCGCAGCCAGGTGGGCCACACTCGGAATTTCCCGAGGACAAGCCAACCTGCCGACCACCAGCAGGCCTGACGAGGCGGTGTTGATCAAGGCGGCCAACCGATCCAGTTCTTCTTGATCCGGTTGGGTCACGGCGGGTGTATACCTGGTGTAGGGACCGTGGCCGGCTGGCCATCCGCCTAATGAGGCCGGATAATTATCCGGGATATGACCAGGTGTCGGGGCCAATGGTTCGCGCCACATACAATTGAGGTGGACCGGTCCGGCCGGCGTCCTGATCGACTGGGAAACGGCCTGATCTACGGTGGTTAAAAGCATTTGAGGAGGAATCTCAGGGTCGGGACAGGGAAGATCGAAGTCCCAGCGGACATATTCGCCAAACATCTTGGGTTGCCGAATGGTCTGGTTGGCCCCGGTGTCCCGCAATTCCGGCGGGCGATCAGCCGAGATGACCAGCATGGGAATTTGGTCCATGCCCGCCTCGACCACGGCCGGCAGATAATTGGCCAGAGCTGTGCCCGAAGTGCAAATCAGGGCGGCTGGTCGGCCGGTGGCGCGTCCGTAGCCTAAGGCATGAAAGGCCGCACCCCGTTCATCATAACAGATGAGGCTCTGAGCCTGGTGATTTCTGGCCACGGCCGTAGTCAACGGGGTGGAGCGTGACCCAGGAGAAATACAGAAATAGGTCACCCCGGTCCGAATAAGTTCTTCAATGAGCAAAGAAGCCCACAAAAGATTCATATTTTCTTTAGAAATCGCCATATTATTTTACCAGCTCATATTTTTGTTCTATAACCAGCCTGAATCCCGGTGAAATAGCCTGCCAGTCCAGGACATCCACCATGAAAGGCAATTCGGATTCCGAGAAAGCGTCCTTAACGGCCTCGATCCGGCGCCAATCCAGGGGACCATCCCCGACCAGGACCAGATCAAGATCAGAATATTCCCGGGCCTGGCCGTTTACCCGAGAGCCGAACGCCCAGACCCGGCATTCTGGCACGTGTATAGACAGTATATTTTTAATTTCAGTCAGATAGGCTTCATCCAGGTCAATCATTCCGGTCTTCCAGCCGATGCAGCAGGTCCTTGGCATCGTCTATGAATCGCTCCGCCGCTTCAAAAACGGTCAGGGCATGATGCTCATCGTAAGTGTGAGAGGTCAAGTTACGGGCATCCCCGTACACAAACCACGGTAATGGATCAGCGATAAGCTCGTACCGGGCCGCCATCCGAAACAATTCTTTGCGTGTTCTGGGGTGATTGGCCTCTTCAGGCGATCGGTTGTCATGGATCCAGCGTTGAATGTACTTCCAACATTGCTCGTAGGCTACTTCAAAATTCTGAATCACTCCGGAGCGGACGGTATCCCGCAAGTCTTCGCTCATCATCGACTCCCCACCGGGATGGACGATATTCAACGAGCGATCCAGGGCCAGAATCGCCTTTCTCAGGTTAGTCAGGTCAAGCGCCATCAGGGTGCTCCCGGTCTATTCTTCTATCATCATACCTGAAATCCTTAGGGTTGGCCCGGATGGGTGTTAGCAAGAGGCGGATTTAGCCCAGGTGCCGGAGATTCAAGAAATTAAAGAGCTCAGATTTTTCTCAAAAATACCCATCACTCTTAAATATGCTGGTGAATTTCAAAATCTTGTTTTCGACCTCTTCCCACTCTTCTTCCGGTACGGAACCGGGCACTATGCCGCCCCCGGCGAACAGGGAGATGGAACTGGACGAGACCAGGGCCGACCGAATGGCTACGGCAAATTCAGCGGCATCCCGGCTCACCCATCCCACCGGGCCCGCGTACCAGCCACGGTCAAAGGGCTCCAGTTCCGAGATTCTAATAAGTGATTCAATGCGGGGATAGCCCCCGACGGCGGGGGTGGGATGCAATTTCGACAAAATCTCCCCATCGGTAATGCCCGGCTTGAGCTTCCCCCGGAAGCTAGTGAAGAGATGTTGGACGTTCGGTAACTTCAGGATATGCTCCCGGACGGGGGTGTGTAATTCGAGACAAATCGGATCGAGAGCCTCTTGGACCACTTTGCTCACCCAGCGATGCTCTTGAATCTCTTTGGAACTCCTCAAAAGCTGCAATTCTAAGGCTTGATCTTCCTCCGCGTCTTTGCCCCGGGCTCTGGTCCCGGCAATGGCCTCGCTGATCAGCTCCTGATTTTCCCGGTAATACAGACGCTCCGGGGTGGCTCCAATAAAAGCTACGCTCTTAACCGGTTGAAAGCCGAAGTAATAGACATTGGACTTAAATTTCGTCAACCGTTTTAACAGCCGGAAAGGATTCAAAGATTTTCTGAGCTCGAATATGGATTTGCGGGCCAGGACGATCTTCTGGAGTTCATTGTTCTCAATCATCTGCAAGGCCGTCCGCACAATTTTTTCCCACTCTTTTTGAGACGGCAAATCCCATCGGCTGCCTAGCTCAATCGAAAACTTGGCCCGATGACGCGGCTCCAACCGCAGGGCTTCTAATTCTTCTTGAAATTGCCGGCGTACGTCTTCTACGGGCCCGTCTTGCGGCGAAATGAAGTTGTAAGCCAGTCGAGTGGCGCTGCCGCTTCGGATGACCTCAAAGCGAGGCACAATAAATGAGTATCCCGGTATGGCCGCCCAGTATTTGTCGGCAGTCACCAGGGGATTGAATCGAAATCCGCCATAATAACGGACATTGGGGTAAGAGGCCTGAAGAGTCTGGTGCATGCCGGCAAAAATAGCTTCATAATCCAGTTTATTCTGCCCACTAAGGCTATCCGCCCGGCCCACCCCGGCCATCTCCAGACTACCCTCACGGTTGGCCCAGTAGGTTCTTGTCGCATGGGCCTGGTGGCTTAACCAGTCCAACGGGTCACCGATATCCACGGGCGCTTCCACGCGCCGGATGGCCTTCATCTGAGCCGGTGGTCCGGCGGCTTCTTGATCACGACACAATGATTCGAGTTGTTGACTCAAAGCCTGCTTTGTCTGCTCAATAGATATCAACAGCCTACCTCGATAGGACATTTCTGACAAGAAAAATGAACATAGTTAAGTGTTAAGAAAAAAGGCAACCCGAAGGGCAAAAAGACAAGGGGCCGGGCTTTTCACGATTTTTCGCCCCGGTAAATGGCGGCGATACCGAAGGTAAGGGGTATCTGTCGGACCTGCCGGAAACCCGCCGCGGTCATGTGGTCACAAAAATTCCGACCGTAGGGGAATGTCTCAACGGTCTGGTTCAGATACCGGTAAGCATAGTCATCCCCGGAGATGACGGCCCCGATCCGGGGTAAGATATGCCGAAAATAGAATAAATATAGTCTCCGGAATAATGGATGGGACGGAAGAGAGAACTCCAGGATGAGCGCCCGGCCGCCTGGATTGAGGACACGGTACATTTCCCGCAATGTCTGATCGAAATCAATGACGTTCCGGATGCCGAAGGCTATGGTCACTACATCCACACTCCTCTCCCGCACTGGAACGTGCATGGCGTCAGCCTGGATCAGAGCGATGTCTGCGGCCGATCCGGCGTCCCGGACCTTTCGGGCGGCCACTTCCAGCATTTGGACCGACATGTCCAGTCCCGCGGCGAATCGAACCTGTTCGTTGGTCTGACAAATTGAGAGGAGCACATCCGCCGTCCCGGTGGCCAGATCCAGCACCCGCGGCCGGGGCAGGCCGTCCAGGTTCCGGGCCAACCGACGCCGCCAGAGGATATCCTGGCCCAAGGACAGGATGCGGTTCAATAGATCATAGCGCTGGGCTATCCGATCAAACATCCGCCACGATTCAATTCGTGAGGGCGGTTCTATATGACGGCCGGCAGGGTTAGGGTTCATTTTGGTCTCTGGTGTAAGTTAGATTCCGGCCGACACGGCCAGGGGGTGACTATAGCAGATCGGCAAAACTTCGCCAATTGATTTTTCACTAAAATCAGCATTTCAACTTTCCGGATAGGCTTCCTGAAGAACGGCGTATTCCGCCTCGATATTTTTTTGAAAACTCTCCGGCAATTCTAGCCAGACATGCAAATCCACGCGGAACGGCAGGGAACTTTCCTCAAAGGCCTCCTTCAATTCGGATAGACGGGTCTTCTGATCCGGTTTGGCGAAAGCAACAAGATCGAGGTCGGAATGTGGGCGCGCCGACGACTTCACCCGTGAGCCGAAGGCCCAGATTTTCACGCCCGGCAAATAACGGGACAGCAAAGTCATAATTTCCTCGCGTTGTCTGTCGGTGATGTCCAGCCTTCCGCTCATTCCCATGAGGTCCCTGTCATGGTTTGGTACAATCCGATGGCATCATCGATGAAGTCCGGGATAACTTGCAGGCAATCCGCCGCCTTTTTTCCACTGTAATCATGAGCGGTGGCGGTGCGTGCATCCGCGTAATTGAGCCATTGTTCCACGGCATTAGCCAATAGCTTGTTTTCAGCCGCTAGGCGAAACACCGGCTTGGGACTGTTGGGCACATCAGGAAGGCCCAGTTCTTCTACAATGTAGCGTTTCAGGTGCTTCCACAACATATCGTAGCAGGTCTCAAAGCGATGAATGACGGATTCAGCCAGCGCTTCACGATCTAAATCCGTGAGTTCTCTGCGGTCAGCGGCGCGATTATAGTTTTCAACCTGTAGCTCGAGATTCTTTAACGACTTCTGCAATTTTTCATAATCTATCACGTGTTACTCTCCAACCCCAAGATGCTCCAGATTCTTCATAATCTCTTTGTCGAGTTTTACCGCTTCGGCCTGCTGCGACGCACTCAACGGTCTAACCACCTGGTTCTTCTTGATGATAGCAACGCGAACCTTCTTTTGGAAGAACTCCTTTAAGTCTCCTTGGCGCTCCAGCAAAATCACGATTTCTTGCAGACTACAGAGAACGACAACCTTCTGTTGCAGCGATGGCTTATTTTTATATCGACCAGGGAGGGGATTATCAGAAGATGATGGAAAATGTCAAGGCTAAGAACGAGTAGACCCAATTATTCTACTTCAACCATCGGCAATGGGAATCCGGAGTCGGGCGGAAGGTGCGTCGGGCTAATTTCCAGACAAGATAAGTCACACAACCAGCAAATCAAGTACCCATCAAGAACCGGACAAAAATATAACAGCCTGTACTTCATCAACTTTTTTCTGCAGATCCTTGATCCAATGCCGGCAGAAACGGCAATTTGTCAAGTACCCATCAAGTTCCAGCTCTGGCCCGAGCAGCCCACCAGGGAATATACTTCATGAATTTTGGAGCGGCTCCCACATCATACGGCACAATGACACCCGATTCGAGAGCCTCCTTGATGAGGCGGGAAGAGGCGGCCATGTTTTGTTGTTTAATGCTGAACCGTTCGCGAACAGCATCAGTCACCATCATTGGTGAAGCCCCAGAACTTTTTTTTGGATTTCTTTTTCTTGTCCTCCGACCTCTTGGCCAGCCATTTCTTGTGGGCGATTTGTTCAGCCGCCCTCGATTCCCGTTGCTTCTGCCGGGCGACGCCGACGTTATCCTGAGGCAACAACCGGCCACACCATTGGCACCTGAAGGCCTGCCGGGATAAGAGAACCCGTCCGCAATAGGGACATCGGTCCGGACCGGCCGGCTCCGGCCGCGACTCCCCTTCCGACCTGAGTTTAACGTCGCGATCAGAGGAATCCTCAGGCCCGGATAAGTTCACCCGGCCGCAATGTTTACAGACCGCCTCAACGGCTCCCGCCGAATCGGGCAGGGTGGCGCCACAACCTGCACATTTTTCCGGAATCATATTTGGTTGCAACACTCTTAAAGGTCAAATTGGATTATTTTGGGGTTTATGCCGATCATGACGTTAGCAAATCGAATAGGCCCTGACGGTAGATAATCCACCAGGGCCTATTTCTTGGCTATCAATCAAATTATTTTACAAATTATTTTGAAGAATATTTTGGCTCCCCGGGCCGGACTCGAACCAGCGACAAGGTGGTTAACAGCCACCCGCTCTGCCAACTGAGCTACCGGGGAACAGCAGCGTTAGATGAATTTGGCTTGTTATCATCTGGCCGCCCGGTTGTCAATAGAAAAAATGCACTATTTACTTATCAGGCTATAATAGCTTATATTTTATTGTTTTAATCAAGCTCTCCTCAGAAGAGAAAAATTATCCGTCAGTGGGCTGTCCAGCGGTCTGCGGCTTTAATGTAGTTACAAAATAGCTTGCCTCAGTAATCCGGTTGTGATATTAACTGTGACTAAATTATATCCATACGCATCACGGTCCCACCGGGGCACGGCCGCAAACATGGTGGACAATAAGAAAAAGAAATCTTCACCAGATGCTCATCAGCAGGCGTGGCCGGTTTAGTTAGATTTGTCAACCAAAGTAGTCAGGAGGCTTAACAAAATGGAAATTAAAAAAATTGGCGTTATTGGAGCAGGAACCATGGGGCACGGGATAGCCCTAACCGCAGCTCAAATCGGCTGCCAGGTCGTCCTCAGGGATATCGAGGATAAGTTTGTTCAAAACGGCATAAAGGGCATCCACCGTTTCCTGTCTAAGAGTGTGGAAAAAGGAAAGCTCACAGCCGAACAAAAAACAGAGATAATGGGTCGGGTGACCGGCACTACGGAAATGTCGGACCTGGCCGATGCGGATTTCGTCATAGAGGCCGTAATTGAAGACCTGGATCTAAAGAAGAAGGTGTTTTCAGAACTGGACGAAATTTGCCGTCCGGAAATCATCCTGGCCACTAATACTTCATCCATGTCCCTAACCGAAATCGCGGCGGCCACCAAACGTCCGGACAAAGTCTGCGGGATGCACTTTTTCAACCCCGTCCCGATAATGAAACTGGTCGAGGTCATCAGGGGTTATTATACCTCCGATGAGGCCGTCGAAATCACCACCGCGCTGGCCCAAAAGATGGGCAAGACGACGGTCGAAGTCAAAAAGGACTCGCCGGGGTTTATCGTCAACCGGATCATGATCCCCCACATGATCGAGGCTATCAAGATCGTTGAAGAAGGCATCGCCACCCCGGAAGACGTGGACAAAGCAGTCAAAAACGGCCTCAACTACCCCATGGGCCCCTTTGAACTTATGGACCTGACCGGGATCGACATTTGCTACTTTGTCGCCGAGTACTTCTACAAGGAACTAAATAAAGAAGGCAAATGGGTTTCTCCCAATCTGCTCAAAACCATGATCCGAGCCAAACGCTTAGGCCGCAAGACCGGCAGCGGCTGGTACGATTACAATAAATAAATCCCTACGTAAAAAACAAATCGCCTGCGGCTCCCAGGGGTGCAGGCGATCATATTTTAAAATCTGAAGATTCCCGGCGTCACGTCTTTAGGGGGGCGAACCCGGCTCTGAAATCCCGATAGGCCATGTTGCGCAGCTCGTATAACACATCGGCCACGTGGACCCCCTGGGGGCAGTATTCCTGGCACATATAGCAGGTCAGGCAATCCCAGGTCATCCCCGCGGCCAGGGCCTCATCCTTTAACCCTAAGGCCAAGGCGTGCATGATCTGGTGTGGCAAGAGCCCTAATTCAGCCACCGGATCATGACAATTGGCCACCACAGGGCAGGCATTGGTACATGTCTGACATCTATAACATGACCAAAAGGTGGGAGCCTGGATTGAAGAAGACAATTCCTGCTGGAAGAAACCGTCGTCCGGGAGTACGATCAATTCCCTGTCGTTATCTTTTTGGGCATAATAGGCCGCAACATTCCGCCTGGCCGACACCGCCGGTTCCGGAAATCCCTTCAAGGCCAACAAATCATTCATGCTCAGCCACAAATCCTGGAGATTAATCCCCACTGGGCAAACATCGGTACATCTGTGACAACCCGTGCAAATGTGACTGCCTTCTTGAATGATCCGTAACTCCCTTTGGGTTAGGGGCTGGTCGAAAGCCAGGCTTTTGAGCGCCTTCAGTTTTTCGGAAGGCAGGATAGTCAAGGTGTGCATTTCCCAAAAGATCACATTGACCGAACACCTCACGCTACACGTTCCACAGTGGGTACAGGCATCAAGTTCCATTATCCGCCTGGTCGCCACATTGGCCGGATCCGCCTTAGCCTTGTCCATGAGTCCATTGGCCAGCAAACTGATCGGACCGGCTATCATATGGAAGAATTTGCTAAAGGGCAAATAGGCCAGGCCGATCAAGCAGGCCAAAACATGAATATACCACA
>JADFXY010000067.1:0-14373 GCA_015233355.1 Deltaproteobacteria bacterium
AAGCTGAAAGAGTGGATGACCAAAGGGCCGGTGCGGGATTTTGTCCATGATGTGCTGGGGTCCCAATCATGTCGGGACCGAGGGCTGGTTCAAGGTCCGGCCGTAGCCCGGCTGCTGGATCAAGAATCCATCTTCGGCCGGCAACTTTGGGGTATATTGTGCCTGGAATTGTGGCACCGGCAGTTTATTGACCAGGGGAACCAGTGAACGGCCGGGACGCCAGACGCGACTATGCCGTCACATCGATGAGCCGGTATTGGCCCGATATGGAAGAAGTGGTTGCGGCGTTACCCATTCCCCAGGTTGATCTCGATTCCGAGTGGTCGTGTCCGCCGAGAGGGGTGGAGGTGCCCCTGCCTGAGTGGGCCGCGGACCTGGGCGTCCGAGGCGGTTTGCTCGTCCCGGCCCAGACTGTGTCCCCTGGTGCCGATCCGGCCTGGACACGGACGGACTGGCTGATGGCCGCCTTCTGGTACCTGACCGGAGCGGCGGAGCGGCGAGTCGAACAATTGCATGGGCCGATTCATTCCTACGCGTCCCGGTTGAGGGGCTGGGACAACCGATTGTGGAACCGGGCCTGGGTCAATCGGATGGCCTTGTTTCTCCGGCGCTGGGCGGCCAGGAACAAGGGGATGGCCGAAACTGCCTTGTTTAGACCGCTCCCGGAGGCCGAGATAATCCTGACCCACGACGTGGACGCAGTGGCTAAGACGATGGCGATGCGGGGCAAGGGAACGGTCTGGTTCAGTTTGCAGGCTTTGACGGGACCGGCAGCAAGAGATAGGGGCGGCCGGGGGCGTCAGGCGGCCGGATTTCTCACCAGCCGGGCTGATTATTGGTGCTTCGACCAGATCAAGGAGCTCGAAGACCTGGCCGGGGTGCGGAGTCATTTCAACTTCTATGGCGGACCGGGCGGGTGGAAAAGGAACCCGCGGCAATGGCTGCTCGACCCCGGATATTCGGTCCTTGACCGGGATGTCCAAAGGGAGATCAAGGAACTGGCCCGGGGTGGTTGGACTATCGGGCTACACCAGTCCTTTGCGGCCTGGAATCAAGCCGGACTGATGGCTGAGGAGAAGACCAGGGTGGAGGAAGCATTGGGCGGGCCGGTGATGAGTTGCCGGCAACACTGGCTGCGGTTTTCCTGGATGACCACCTGGCCGGCGCAACAGGCCGCGGGATTACGTCTGGACACGACCCTGGGATTTAACGATCGGCCCGGATTTCGGACTGGAGCGGCGCTTCGCTTTCATCCCTGGAACCAGACCGAAGGTCGCCCCCTAACCATGGAGGCCTTGCCGCTGGTCCTCATGGACTCGCATCTGTATGGTCATGATGTTACAAATCAAGAGGAACGGATGGCCCGGATGAAGTATTGGATCGATGAGATCCGTCAGGTCCGCGGCACGGCGACCATAAACTGGCACCAGCAGACCATGAGCCCGGACTACGGCTGGGCGGAAGGCTACCGGGGCCTGCTTGAGTTGCTATCAGGTTGACCATCGGGTCCCCTCAGGATCGTTTATGAATAAGATTAACCTAAGTTCGACGAGTATGCTAACCGATTAGCATCAAGAGCCATGATTCAATCCGCAGATTACGCCGATTTGCGCAGATTAGGGCCAAAACAAATCTGTGGGTCTTTTCCATCTGCGTCAATCTGCGAAATCTGCGGATATATTTCTGGTACTTAATTAAAGAAACTCGCCGAACTCAGGTTAGGATTATGGTCCGAAAGTCTCATCTACGGCTAGTCATTTTCATCCAGTCCGAGGATGCTGTTTGAATTCATTGTTGTTTAATCATCCCGAAGAACACCATCCGTCGGGACCAGGTATAATCATATGCCCATAATGCCGAAAGATAAATTTCCCGAGGTCATCGCCGGACTGCAGAACAAAGGGACGCCGTCATCTTTGTATCTCCTGTATGGGGAAGAATATCTGTACAAGGCCGCGGCCAGGGAACTGGTGGACACCCTGGTGCCCAAGGCCAACCGGAGTTTCAATCTCAACATGCTCGATGGGGACACCGAGAATGTGTTCGAGACCATTTCGCTGCTAAGAACATTTGGGCTGATGCCGGGGTACCGGGTGACCTGGATGAAGAATTCGCAGATCTTTTATTCCCGGCAGGATGCGGCCAAATTCTTCTTGAAATCGCAAGAGGCCTACCAGGCCGGGGACAATGATAAGGCGGGACGGTATCTGTTGCACATGCTGGCCATGGCCGCCTGGAAGCTGGAGGACGTCAAGAATGGAGCCTGGAGGAGCATCACCTCGGAAGAATGGAAGAGTGACCTGGGGTTTGATCGAGATGAAGGGCAAGCAGCGTTCCTTGATCCGGTGATCGCCCATTGTGTGGACCGTCATCTAACCATTGTCGGGTCCGACGCCAAGGAATTGGAAGCGGCGATTAAGACGGGTTGGCCTGGCAAGAATATATTAGTTATTTCGACAGATACGGTGGATAAGCGGACCAGCCTGTACAAGACCATAGAAAAGGCGGGAGTGGTCATCGAATTTGCTTTAGACGCGGGCAGATCAACCAGAGATCGCCAGGATGCCGAAAACAAGATGCTGATGGAACAGGTGGACGCGGTCCTGACCAAATCAGGCAAGATGATGGAACCTCGGGCCAAAGCCTATCTGCTCAGTCTGACCGGGTTCAATCTTAGGGCCTTGTCCACAGAACTGGAAAAGGTGGTCGGGTATGTCGGCCAACGGTCTAAGATCACTCTGGAGGATGTCGAAAAGACCGCGGTTAAATCAAAGGAAAACGCCCTGTACGAACTCCAAGAGGCCATCGTTTTGAAAGACGTGTCCAAGGGGTTAAAATTGATCGAGGCCATGCTGGACCAGGGTCTGCACACGCTCCAGGTCCTGGCGGCTTTAACCACCCAGGTGCGGCGCCTTATTTTGGCCCGTGATGTTTTGGATAACCGAGGGATATTTACCCATGGAATGAATTACCCGACGTTTCAAAAGGATGTGCATAGTCAATTGTCGGTCAAAAAAGGATCGGCCGAAGAGAATTCGTTTAACACCATGGGGCCTTACCCCATGTTTCTATTGTTGCAAAAGGCCAAGAAATTCACCCTGGCCGAGCTTTTCCGGGATCTGGAATTGCTCCTGGAGGCGGATCTGGAACTGAAGGGCAGCCCGCCCAACCCGACCATGGTCCTGGAAAAGTTGACGATTGACCTGTGCCGGCCCAGTTGATGATGACCGTTCATAGTTTAGACGGCATAACAGACGGCAGGGCCACCGTTTTTCCGCCCTTTAAGCTGAGACCGCATAATCCGGCCAGGATAGGCAGCCAGATGAGCAAGTGAATGGCGTAGTCCAGGCCCACATGCTCCGCCACCAGGCCGACCAACCCGACCCCCAAGCCACCGATGCCGATACCGAATCCGAGCATCAAACCGGCAGCCATGGCCGCGTTCTTGGCTATGATTTCCTGAGCAATTACAATAGTCACCGAAAAAGAAGCCAGCAGGCAGGCCCCGGCCAGGGCCAGCAGGACGTAACTCAGGATGCCGCTGGTGCCCAGGAATAAGTAAAACAATGGACCGGCCAGGATCAAAGAGAAGACGATGACCGCTTTTCTTCCGAAGCGATCTGATAGATGCCCTCCCACCATCCCCCCCAGCGCTCCGGCAAACAACATCGCGAACATCAAGCGGCTTCCGGTGAGAAGGGATACGTTTTTTTGCTGCAGATACAAAGGCAAAAAGGATACCAGGCCGAAATAAGTCAGAGACCGGCAAGCCACCACCAGGACCACCTTAGATAGATCGGGCCAGACCGAGCGCAGAATGGGCCAGAGAGGAGGTGGGGCAGACTTCGCCTTGGCAACATCACGGGGTGCGGTGAACCAGAGCAACATGGCCACAATCACTCCGGGTAAAACGAACCATGGAGTCGATTTCAGGCCGTAAGTGTGGGTGAAGGGGACAACGATGAGAGGGGTAAGCGCCCACCCGATATTCCCCGAGGAGATGAACAGACCTTGAAAGAACCCCCTCCGTCCGCCGCTGAGCGCCGTAATCATGGCCGAGGCCTGCGGGTGAAAGGCGGACGTGCCCAGGCCGGCCAGGCTGACGGTGATAATCATGATCCAGTAATTGTTGAGCACACCAACCAGACATAATAACGCGGCCATCCAGAACGTGCCGACATAAACCATCCAGCGCTGATTTTTTTGGTCCACCAGGTACCCGAACACCGGCTGCAACAATGAAGAGGTAATGGTGAAGGCGGAAATCAGAAACGCCCCTTTGCTCACGCTCAGTCCGGCGGCCACCATAAACGGCAGCAGCGTCTGGAGGTAGTTCATATACCAGTCGTTGAGCAAATGAGCCAGGGAAAGGGAAAAGATTTTCCTCTTTTTTGATGAGGCCATTGTCATAATAATTATCTTTACCTAAGCCTGGTTGAGTGGATTCTGTCGGCCCGGCCGGAGGATGCGTACTATACCTTTTCGAGGTGTTGTTAAAAAAGCCAATATCGGCTTTAGTGAGGTCATGGGGGGTGGGGCGCCTTGAGTTATTTATAGGCGTCTTTTCTGAATGAAATTTTGTCGACAAAGGCAACGTAGACTTCGCCTTTGCTGAGCGTAAAAATAATGCGGACTTTGCCGGTTTTCACTCTAAAAGAGCCCTTGCGCGCCCCGTGCAGTTGGATGATGTCGATGTTGTTGTCTTCGATCTTTAGAAGCTTTTTAACGGCTGAAACAATCAGGACGTCTGCTTCGTCTTCCGTGATGATTTGGCTGTTTTTCGTTAAAAACTTCAGTGCGCTCCTGGAATAATCGATTTTGAGTTTGAATGTTTTCATCACGGAATTTCGATGGTCAAAGTCTTAGAACGGGCGACGACGTGGCATTCAGGGTCTTTCAATTCCTCTTCGATCTCTGCCTGCTCTTCGGCAGAAGCGTAAGGAATATGATCCCATTCTTCTGGGAGTTCCGGGACAATCTCGACAGAATACGACGGCGGCATTTTCAAAAACTCTTTTACTGCTGCCATCACGTTCTCTCCGGAGATTTTCAAAGTCATGGTTTCCATAATAACTCCGTGTTACACGATATCTCTGTACTTAATAATAGCAGATTATCCAAACAAAAACAATAATATTATTCTGTAGCTCCAGGGCAACCGCATGAAGAAATATCGCCTGGAGAAAAGTATGGTTTTACAAGAGAGGGTGGCCTGAGCAGCCCTGAAAGGGCGCGCTAGATTAGCCCAGGGAAAGCGCCCCAATGCTGTTTAATTAAGCCAATATTACTGCTACTTAGATGCCTTGATTGTCTGAACTGTGATTAAACTGATTAAATGAAAGACTATGATTAAATACCCATGAGTTGAACCACCAGGTAAGCCGTGGACTTCATCAAACCTCATACTAAATCAGCACAATCAGCTTAATCACAGTTCAGACAATTAGACGGATTCCAGCCCAAGCCGTACCCTAATTCAACAGCATTGTGGCCATGGGAATCCATCAGGTTACGCCACCCTCCCATGGTCAAGAGACCGCTGCCTGCGAGTCTCCGAAATCGCAAAAATGGGCGTCAGCGCTCCCGGCTTGACAAGACCCGCTGCCGCCTGTGCTACAATTTGTGTTCGTGTAACCAGGAGTCGTTCCGGCAAAGCAATAAGAAGTGGTTCCACCGGTGCCACAGCCTTTGGTTTCCAAGCCGCCTGAGAAGCAGCATGTGCCACCGTAGCTGGGAAGGTTACCGTTCGGACACGAACCTCCGGCAGCATCTCCTAAATTGCAACCGGTGGCGCCGGCGCCAAGGCCAAGGGCGGTGCAGCTAGCACTGGCTTGATTGAGTCCAGTGTTGCAGGCGCTGGCTCCGATGCCGGTCACGGCTTCGAGGCTGAGATCAATCACGCGGGGGGTGTATGGTTTTTTATCCATGGTTTATCCTTTGATTTAGGGTTGAGATTGTCGGGGCAAGATAACTCAATTTCTAGGATAATTCAATATAAATCGGAGGGGAAACGGAAGGAGCGGCAAGAGCCGCCATGGGGCTGATTTTACGATTTCGGGGGATGGGACATCATAGCATTATTCCAAGAAAAAATGCTTAGCGGTGTTTTCTGCACGGATGTGGGTAAAGGGAGCTAAGATGTTAAAATTTTTTGGGTAAGGTCCTTATAGGTTGCAAGATTTAGTCGTTTTTTGTCAAAAAGCTCTTGAATCTTATCAAGACCCTCATTTTTGCCGATAATTTGTCTTTTTAAAGCCTCCATAACTCGGCCGGCGATTCCAGATATGCTGAAACATAGCTTATTAGCTACGCGCCTACCATCTCTATCTTCAATCAAAAGACCCAACTTGAGTTCAACAGCTAAAGAAATTGCTTCAATTTCACCCCGATGCAAATTTGCAAATTCTTTTACTTGAATAATCGAGGAAGCTTCTTGCGTTTCGATCAAATGTGTAATTTGATGTTCTTGAAGATATTTTTTAGGATCACCTAAACGCCAAGAAACTTCTTTCAAAACCTCCGGCGGAACAATGATTTTATCATATAGTCTCTGGATGAACTCATAACCATCTCGCATTGTTTCTAAAGTAATAAGTGGCCCCGTATTGCTGACTACCGTCCTCATAATTTTCCTACAGAGTTAAGCTCAATTTCAGTATTTTCCGGACCATCTCCCATAATGGTGTAACCAAACTTCGGCAGTACGTCTTCTTCAAACTCACGTCTGGCTTTACCGAGCAAATCACAGGCTTGTTTTGAGGTCAACGTGCCAATATGAAACAACGTAGCGATAACCAGCTCCTGGATGAATCCTGAGGTCAAGCCCAACTCATCCATGTCGATTGGTAAATCAATCGAAGTTTTTTTTGCTTGTACGGCTTGTTCCATATTTTTTGCCTTCAATTGCAGTTGTCATATTCGGAAAATAAAAACAACCATCCCATTGCTATTGTACCAGATTAATCCAAAGAAAAGCGATATTTTTTTCTTTCTGTGGCTCAAATTCGGCAGTAGTGTAAAAATTCTCTTTAAATATGTTTGGTTGAGGCATTATATCCGGTTAAACCGAAAATGTCGACCATAGTGCTTTCATATCGATCCCTGTCAACACGCAACCCGCAACCCGTAACACGCCACCCTAATTGTAACTTCGATAAAAGGCCAGGCGCGAGGCGTGGGGACGAAAGACGTCCAACAACCGGGCCTGTTCATCCGAGGACATGGGTTTGAAGTCCCGGCCGCAGGCGGCCAAAGTCCGGACATGGGCCGCGGTGGAACACCCCACAATGGCCACGGTGATAGGTTGGGATATGGCAAACCGGATTAACGTCTCGGGGGAGATGCCGGACTGGGGAAAAATGTAATGCCCCCCGCCGAGGACTTTCATCCCAATTACGGCCAGTCCTTTCTCTTTGGCTGCCGTCAAGGTCTCGGTCAGAAATCCCCCTATCAAGCTTTCCACCGGATTAACCGGCATCAGCACGCTGTCCACCGGCCATTCCCGGACGGCCCTGGTCAGGATGCCGGGATCATGGTGACCGGTGACCCCGATGAATCGGACCTTGCCCGCGGCTTTGGCCTGGACAAAGGCCTCCAGGGCTCCATTGGGTCCGGCGATCATCTCCAGATCATCTTCGGTCCGGACATCATGGATTTGCCACAAGTCCAGGTGGTCGATACCCATGTTGGTTAAAGTCCGGTCAAGATCGGCCAGGGCTGCGCGTTTATTCCGGCCGGCCGACTTACTGGTCTGGAAGATTTTCTCCCGATCAGCCGGCCGACGGCCCCAGACCTGCCCGTAGTACTCCTCACTCCCGGAATAGGCGCGGGCACAATCAAAATAGGTTATCCCCTGGTCAATGGCTTCCTCGATTACTTCTTGGGCTTCTTCCTCTCGGCCGTAAGTCCTTAAAACCCCTTCTCCACCCAGGCCGACTAAGGTGACCGCCCGGTCCGTTTGGCCGAATTGTCCGGTGTCAATCAGCTTTTCAGTCATAGCTACCGCCGTTTCGTTTGTGGGTTAAAGGAAATCGTCCCCCGGTCGCGAGCGGAAGGATCAGATCAACCCGGTCCGGGGCGGATCAGTTAGGACGCCTGCGGTTTGGGGGCCGGATGATCCAGGAGCTTGCAGACTAATGATGATCAGCGGGTAATGGCCGTTGCTGCATCTGAGCCAGTGTTTCCTTGGCCTTAGCGATGGCTTCGAGGTGGCCTTGGGGATCATCGGCGGCTTCGGCCAACCTTTCCTGATCCATTATAAAGCGATGAAGAAAGTCCGCCTGTTGTGTAACTCCAAGTGCTTCACCACATTGTTGACACATGATATTTCTCCCTTATCTACATATTGGTAACTTGGTAAAATAGGTTAATTATACAGGTCAGTGGAGAGGCAAAAAACATTAAGACTCAGGCGCCTATCCCCAATTTTTTAATGGTGATGGCCGCTATCCGGGCTGTGCCCCCCGGCCAGGATGTAGATCACTTCTTCCGTCCCGGTATTCTGTAGAAATAATTCCTCTTCGCCCCGCAGATGCAAGGCTTCACCTGTGGCGAGTTTGACTATTCCATCGGCGGCTACGGCCTCAGCCGTTCCCCTGACCAGACACAGAATTTCCTCGTGTCCAGGGCCGGGCTTGATGGATCGGTTCGTCTCTCCGGGCTTGAGTCGGCCATAGACCAGATAACAGGCGTGGGTGTTCAGGTCGGCCCGACCCAGGACATACTCTCCGCCGCTGGTGATGTCGACGAGTTCGGTCAAGTTATAAGTCTTCATGCGCCTTCCTTAATCATCGGGTCCACCCCGTAGACGGCACACATGACCGGATCAGGTCCGGTCGCGGAACCGGCCCGAAAGCGACATCCCCCGCCGCACTCCTGAAGATGGGCGCAGGCATGACAATCCAGGTCTGCAGCCGGCAGGTGACGACGGCGGGACCAGCAAGTACGCAGGCCCTCAGCCGCGTGTCCCAGGGGATCGGATCCATAAAAGCCGCACCTGGCCACCAGGCCCGAGGGGGTAACCGCGGCCAGATGAAAACCGCAGGTGTGACCGGCTCCTGTCCCATGATAGCCTCCGCCGTAAGCCAGGCTCAAGAATTCGGCTCCTTCGGCATAGGGGACCAGCAGGTCCCGATGCCCGGTCAGAGCCCCCGCTACACACGGGATATCCAGGCCCCATTCGACCAGGTCAAATTTTTCCAGTAATGCGCCTAATTCATTCAATTCATTGAGATTACAGGCATGAATCATGGTGGCCACAGAGAGCTGGTAACCCAATGACTTAGCCAGTTCCATGGCCTTGACGGTCTTGGCAAAGGCGCCGGCCCCACGCAGGGCCTCGTGTCCTTGGGCTAAGCCGTCCAGGCTGAATTGAATTTCTTGGACCTTGAGCCGGCCCAGGATGTCTTCGTCGAGCAAGGTCCCGTTGGTCAGCAGGACAAAGCGGAGATCAAACCGGTCGAGCCGGGTGTTGAGTTCACTTAAGTGGGGCCAAAGCAGCGGCTCACCACCGGATAACAGGACTCGCAATCCTTGCATCTCTTGAAATTCACGCAAAATATCCAGGACCACCGGGAGGGCCAGGTCTTCCCGGCCGGCCGGGCCCAGGTAGCAGTGGCGACAAGACAGGTTGCACCGGCTGGTCAGTTGCAGTTCCAGGTAACGCCAGGAAGGCTGCGGGGCCGGCTCTGCCGGAAAAATTCTGGACCTGGAGGAGGAACCAAACTCCAGCAATCCATTGTCCAAACAGTAGGTCAAGAATTCAGGATCGGCTGATTTGTCCAGTTCCGGCCTGGTTCCGTCGCATTTTTTCAGGAATTCAAAAGCTTCGTCATTGACTTCATACAACTCGTCGGCGTCTTTGTCATAGATGTAGGGCTGCTCCAGATGCTTGAGGGAGCAGTCCGGGGTCAGGGTCAGGCAACGGGGATCAGGTTTAGTTAATGGAGTTGGCATAGCGAGCCGCGGTCAGGAGGTCTTCTTCCTTGATCAAGTTGAGATGCAACAGGTTGACCAGGGCCAGGTATCCTCCGCAGGGGACTTTTGGCCCGGTAACACGGGCGTCGACAAAATCGCATCCATCGGCGAAGAATGGGCAGCGCCGGCAAAGTATCCGGTCAAGAAGCCGGGTGCAGGGATATCCAGTCGGCTCGGGAAGTCCGGCTTTTTCTAAAAGATCAATTAAATACGGGTATCTTTTCGACCATTGAATCAAGAAGGCCAGCCCGTGACAAGACTCCTGCTCAGGTTTGTCCGGCCGATAGAAACGGCACAAACGGCCGCAGATGATATCTTTAAGGTTTGTTTTGTGATCCATAAAAAACCATATTAGCAAAAAAAAGGAACCGCGTCGATCGGTTCCCTTTTTTTACGGCTGGATCAACCTCAGCAAGATGATCTACATTTGCATAGGCCGCGAGAAGACTTTTCTACTTTGCGAATCTTCATGTCCGCCACCTCCTTCTTGGTGATGATTGGCCTCTTCATAAGGCTGTTTCTAAATAAGTTAACACAACCGGCCCAGGTTGTCAATCCGAAACCAATGTCATTGAGTTGAGGGCAGGGTAATCAGATATGATTCTAATAAATGACCATTCCGATTAAGCCCCAACGGGGCGCTCTAGGTTAGCCCAGCGGCAACGCCCTGGGTAGGTGCGGCGTCTATACAAAATACCATGTAACGGTCATATAAAACCGCCGGCAATTTCGTACTTCAGCATTTGATGATACTCATCGTTTTCACATTCTCCGTTCACATTTTCTCCACAATCATAGGTTATCATACTTTTAAATTTATGGCCGATCCGGCGTCATGCCGTCATCGGTCAGGTGGACATCCGGTAGATCAAGAGAAATAAAGCGGCTCATCTTAGAAAAACCATTCATTCAGAGGGAGGTTTGTCATGTCAGGAAAAAAAATGACGCTACTGTTGCTCATCATGCTTGGCACCATCGCGTTCCAGGGCCTGGAGGCTGCCACTTTACCCCCGCCCCCTCCTGCCGCTCTGTCCGCGGCCTTCACGGTATCACCCTCCTCGCCGATGGTGAACCAGATGGTCCAGTTCAAAGATGCAGGCACCGGAAAGCCCACCTCATGGGCCTGGAACTTTGGTGACGGGACGACGAGTTCGATTCAGAACCCAGGCCACGCTTATTCGCTAGCAGGCACGTTCACGGTTACCCTCAAGGCGGGCAACGCACAGGGCTCCAGCACGGTGAGTAAGCCTCTAATCGTGAAAATCGCTCCACCCACGGCCGGCATCAGCTTCTCCCCAAGCCTGCCCTACACCGGCCAGGCAGTGACCTTTACAGACACCTCAACCGGGAAACCCACCTCATGGGCCTGGAATTTTGGGGACGGATCCACCAGCACCTCTCAGAACCCAACCCACACCTACAGCACGGCGGGCACCTACACCGTGACGCTCATTGCCGGCAACGCCGGGGGCTCCAGCACCTTCATTCATGCCCTGACCGTCGGCAGTACATCAGGATCGCTCAACTATCCTACCGTTGATACAGGCCAGGCCAAATGCTACAACACCATCTCGGAGATCACTCCACCCGGCTCCGGGCAGGACTTTTACGGCCAGGATGCCCAATTTTCGCGCAACCAGCCCAGCTACACCTTGAGCAGCGACGGTCTGACCGTATATGACAACGTCACCGGCCTGACCTGGCAACGCAGCCCGGATACTAATGGTAACGGCGCCATCACCTCTATCGACAAGATGACCTATGCCCAGGCCCAAGCCCGCCCCGCCACCCTAAACGCGGCTAAATTCGGGGGGTACGCCGACTGGCGTCTACCGACC
Organism: Deltaproteobacteria bacterium; assembly: GCA_015233355.1. Lineage (GTDB taxonomy): Bacteria > Desulfobacterota > JADFXK01 > JADFXK01 > JADFXK01 > JADFXK01. Next base: position 11,814 of record JADFXY010000067.1, read on the forward strand.
ATCAAGGAGCTTTATTCACTCATAGACTTTAGAGGCACCGATCCCAGCGGTTATACCGGGACCGACACCTCCGGCCTGACGCCTTTCATCAATACCAACTACTTCAAGTTCGCTTATGGGCAAATCAGCGCCGGCGAACGAATCATCGACTCCCAGTATGCCTCCGCGACTTTGTATGTCGTCCCCAGCGCCTCAGGCAAGCTATTCGGGGTGAACTTCGCCGACGGCCGGATCAAGGGGTATGACCTGCAAATGCCGGGGAGCACGGAAAAGACGTTCTTCGTGCTTTGCGTCCGCGGTAATCCGAGCTACGGCGTGAACAATTTTCTGGATAACGGGAACCAGACTGTCACGGACAAGGCCACGGGCCTGATGTGGTCAAAAGGCGACAGCGGCTCGGCCATGAACTGGGAAGCCGCCCTGGCCTGGGTTCAGACCAAGAACGCCGCCAACTATCTCGGCCACAACGACTGGCGACTGCCCAATGCCAAGGAACTCCAGAGTATTGTGGATTACACCCGCAGCCCCGATACCACCGGTTCGGCCGCCGTCGATCCAGTCTTCTTCACCTGCACGTCGATAACCGATGAAGGCGGGTATAAGGATTATCCGTACTTCTGGACGGGGACGACCCATGCGGCGTATGACGGCACCGGCGGGGCAGCCGTGTACCTGAGCTTCGGCCGGGCATTGGGCTGGATGCAACAAGTCAACAGCTCCTGCTACACGCTCGTTGACATCCATGGCGCGGGCGCTCAGCGCAGCGACCCTAAAACCGGCATCCCGACCAGCTTTTACCTTGGAACGGCCTGCACCGGAGGGCCGGCCTACGGACACGGACCGCAAGGCGACATCATCCGCATATCCAACTATGTCCGTTTGGTGCGGAACGCCCAATAATAAATACCGATGCGTCTTTTTTCCTTGTCATTGTGATCCCGTGTTCGGTCATGATCGGCCGGACTGGGATGCCGCCAACAGCACGACGTGCTCCTGTTTCCTGCCGTGCGGCCGGTCCGGGACAAATGAAATGCTGTAACAACTAGATGGGTGGGGAGGTTTTTCCCTGCCCATTTTTTTTACCACACCGGTCAGTGACCGGTAATCCTCTGCCGGGGCCGAACCGGAGATTATTCGCTTGACAATTCTATATGATAATTGGTATTATAGAAAAATATGCTACCCGGTTCCTGCCTTAATCCGCTAGTCTTTGCCGAGGGAACAACGTTACCCTTGACTCTTGATATCACCTCATTACGCCTAAATATTCTTTTGGACCCCGGCCTCTGGGGAAAGGGAGTAGTATGACTGCAGGCGGGTAACCACGACAAATCGGGCGGAGAGACCTACGGGCAACCTTTGCCTGTAAACAGATGATTGATTACCAACCGAAATCGACATAGACGCGCCGGCCCCTGGGCCGCCCGGAGGCGCCAGTCCAAATCTGGGAGAATGGAGATACCTTTGGGTCCAATGAATAAAGATAAGACTGAGCCGTCTGTACACGCACCGGCTGAAGACAACAGCCACGCCACTCGTTTGGTTGTCTGGCCGCCGGTGATTAAGAAGCCGTCCCGGCCCCCAAAAGCCAAGGGCCCACATCGAATCATCGTATTTTTGGCCTCCGGCGCATATTCCGGGCTTTCTCCCTTTGCCCCGGGTACGGTAGGAACAGCCGCGGCCATCCCTCTCTACCTGATCCTGGCCAATCTATCTAATATCAAGTACTTGATCGCCACCTTGGCCGTGATCATCATCGGGATCTGGGTAGCCGGCCAGGGCGAAAAAATATCCGAAACAAAAGACCCCTCGTGGATCGTCATCGACGAAATAGCCGGCTTCCTGGTGACCATGGCGTTCGTGCCTTTTAGTTTTAGCAAGCCCTGGACGATTGTGGCCGGTTTCCTCCTCTTTCGATTTTTTGATATTGTCAAGCCATATCCAGTGCGATTGATTGAACGCCGGATGCCGGGAGGCTGGGGTGTCGTCTTAGATGACGTGGCGGCTGGGATTTATGCCAATTTCTTCCTCCATCTTCTCTGGTGGTCGCCCTTCATGCCCAATTGAGACGCGGGCCCAAACAAAAACTTATAGAGATATTATCGAGTCATGCGAGGCGAAATCTTAACCATCGGTGATGAATTGATCAGCGGCCGGGTCCTGAACCTGAACGGGTGGTATGCGGCTGGCCGGTTGACCGCCCTGGGTCTATCGATTACCAATATCACCACGTTAGGCGATGATCCGGCGGCTATCTCGGCGGCTTTGTTCGTCGCCTTAGGACGCTCAGATTTTATTATTGTATCCGGCGGGTTGGGAACTACAAAAGACGACATCACGGTGGAAGTCGTGTCGCGGCTGCTGTGTTGCCCCCTGGAATTACAGGAACCTTTGCTCGATCATATCAAAGCCGTGGCGGCCAAATGGCGCGTCCCTTGGACTCCGGCCCTGGAAAAGCTGGCCTGGCTGCCGCGAGGTGCGACCATCATTAACCCTGGGGGCACAACGGCCGGTTTTGCCCTCCGGTATCAGGGAAAGCCGATCTTTTTTTTACCCGGGG
>JADFXY010000068.1:0-14363 GCA_015233355.1 Deltaproteobacteria bacterium
GGGTATAGCCAGTTGTTATCGGGATTTTTAGACGAGTTGGAAACTCACCGGCTGGATGATCGGCTTAACCGGGTCCGGGAAGATCTCCTGAATGTAATTCCGGAGATTAAGAAACGGGAGAGGCAAGGCGACCCCCCCATAACCAACACCTTGGCCGGATTGGCGGCCGACATAGATGATCTAAAATGGGATCTGACCAAGCATCTGGCGGATACTATTGCTGAGGGGAGAGATGGTTTGGGCGAGATTACTGCGAGCGTTGAACTGTCTGTAGAATTGATTAACCGGTTATTAAACTTTTCTTTTGAAGAAATGCTCAAATTAAAAGATGTGGACCTAAACGAACTAATTGAAAATATAGTCAAAATGCTCAAACTAACCATCGGCGAAGATATCGTTATCGAAACCAGGTTAGCCCGAGATCCGGTGACGGTACGGGCAGACAAAAGCCTTATAGAACAGATTATTATGAATATGGCCATTAACTCTCGTGATGCCATGCGCCGGAAAGAAACCGGTTCAAAGCAGTTGATCATCAGCACCGAGAATGCGGTGACGGGTAAAAAGGGCATCCCTGGTCTGCTTGAACCCGATCAAGGGTTTGTCTGTCTGTCCGTGAGTGATCAGGGGGAAGGCATGAGTCCGGAAATCATCCCTCATATCTTTGATCCTTTCTACACAACCAAAGGATTTGAAGGGACTGGGCTGGGTCTGTCGGTAATCTATGGAATCGTCAAGCAACATCGTGGCTGGATAGATGTGGAAAGCAAACCGGGCCAGGGCACGACCTTCAAGGTCTACCTGCCCATGGCCGCCCCCACTCCAGGACTGCCGGACCGCCGGACGATTATCTGATCTCTTGCCTTGACTGGTGAATAAATTATTGACTTCCGGCTGGTTATATAGGAAAATATGATTAGAGAAAAGTGATAGCACCAACTCATGTCTGTCTTATCCACGAAAGCTTATGTCTATCAAGGAGGGTCATATGAATCGTTCTTTGAAGATTATCTGGGTTTGCTCTGCTGTCCTTTTCATTCTCTTGCTGGCAATCGTTTTGGTCTCGGGGCAGGATAAACGAGTCGTCGGGACCAAGATGGATGTTTCTACCTCGGTCGAAGGCAATGGCCAAGGTTCGGCAGACGGGACTGGACATTTTGGGGTGGTAACGGTCGCCGCGGCCGCGGATGCAACCTTGACGGACGGCGTGTGGCAAACCAACACCGGCCGGAATGTTTATTTCCAGACCTACGACAATGGTGGGGCGATTCTTGTCAGCACCCAGGACGGGAAGACGATTATTGCCGCCTATGATGACCAAATCGTCGGTAATACATTTGACGGGGTAGATATCTACGGCGGGAAGATGTATCGTTTCGTGATGGAATTTCAATCGGCTATTTCCGCCAAATTGACCATCTACCCCCTGTCCTCCACCGACACCAGGGGGGCTTCGACTGAATCTTGTTCTCGGTTTGCCATTGCTTCACCGGTTCGAGGCAGCGACGGCATCTGGAAAGATACTCCAACATCGATCCAGAATTTCTACGCCCAGACTTACACCGACGGCAGCATGATTATGCTCATCACCAAGGACGGGCGCAATATCTCTGCGTATTACGATGACGTGATCGTTAGCAATGCCTTTGACGGGCTGGATCTCTATCCTCAACATGTGAATCGACTGGTGTTTCAGTTCAGTTCGGAGAACTCCGGAACCGCGATTCTCTTCGATCTAAGCCAGCATCCGATTTCTACATGGGGATGCTCCCATACGTCCAAGGTGGGCGCGGCTCCGACCACCACCACTACCACCTTTCCGGCAACCACAGTCAGCTCCACTACGGCGACTACGACAACGGTGACCACGATTACCGCGACGACCACGACACTGACCACGACTACAGTGCCTACGACCTCCCCGACCACCACCATCCCGGCGAATCCTACCCTTAAAATCGATCGGGTCTGGACGGCGACTAGCGAAGGAGGGGCGGAGGTCACCTCTTTCTCTGCGGGTAATTCCGTGTACTTCGAAATTCAGTTTAGTTTCGGGAAGTTACCGGCCGGGTCAACCGCCACGGCATTTTTGAGCGTGCCTGGGATACCCTCCATGAATGGCACAGGCAGTACTCAAATAAACTCGAATGGATCGCTTCGTATCTACTTTCAGAGAACCATTCCCAGCGGTACTCCCTCCAACACCTACACTTGGACCGGGACTGTTTCCGTGTCGCCCTCGGGATTGACGGACCAGCGCTCCAGTGCTTTCACCGTTCAAGGTGGCGGAGGCAACTGCTACAACGTGGATCAATGCCCTTTGGTGTACATCTCCTGCTCTTGCGGGTCGGGGATGTCCGCGTATTGCTACAACGGGGTTTGTCTGACCACATCGGCTGAACTCTGCCCCTTTATTTGCGGCGGTCCGGGTCCGGGTCCGGGCAATTGTTACTATGACTCTGATTGCCCTTATGTATATGTTGATTGTTCTTCCACATGCTATGGTTATTTCAGATCTTGCTGGAATGGTTTTTGTGTGACGGATACGATCTCATTATGTACCACGTATTGTGGTATAATACTGGATGAAAACAAGTCCGCGCTTCCTAATGGTCGGGGAGACAGCTTATCCATACAACCGGATACCCCTCCGACTCGGTGACGCCATTCGAATCAGGGCCAAAATGATCAGGGAGGATCAATCACCGATCATGAAAACCACCGGCACCGCAGGTTAATGCGTTCATCAGTAAATCATGAAGGAACCGGATTTGTTTAAATATCTTATGCCGCACCGATGGTTACCATTTTACAAACTACCCCGGATGACGATCGCCTTGTTAGGGCCGGCCCTGGTGGCGGTTTTGGTGTTTGCCACTTTTGTCTGGTCGATAGGTATTTTTCAATGGATGGACAAAAAAGGGGTGACTCATATGACAAATAATATTTATGATGTTCCGGATGAGTTGCAAGAGAGTGTGCTGCGCAACTCCGGGGTGAACAACCCGAAGGAATATCTGGAAAGGGCACCGACACCACCCCCTGACAGGTGGCAACCCAAATCATTTGTGCCTGAAATTCCTCCCCCGGAATTGTTGCCCACGAGCACTTCCAAAGGCAAGGTGGCCAGTTATGCCGATCAGGAACGGCTGCCCATCGCCTCGGAAAAAGAGGCTGAAACCGCCGCAACGCGGGAAGCCGCGGAAGCCGAAAAAATTACCATGGATTCGAAACTTAGCCCCGGAGACTGTAATGCCCTGATCACCTCTGCGACCCAGTCCCTGACCGCGACTCCAAAGCAAGAATTAACGATCAAAATATCCGTGATCAATGGTTCGGCTAAGGCTTTCTCCTCCAAAGGAGCATTTCCGGTTAACGTCGGTATTCACTTACTGGATAATAACCGCGGGGTGGCCAATTACGACTATGTTAGGGCCGGCCTAACACCGATGAAGCCCGGCCAGAAAAAGAGCCAGACCCTGAAACTCAACGCTCCTGACAAACCTGGAGACTATTATCTGGCTATTGACTTGGTCCAGGAAGGGGTTTTTTGGTTCGAGATAAACGGAGGGAAACCGGCGCTAATTCAGTTGAAGGTTACTCCGGCCCGCTGAGCGGTGATGACTATGACAGACCGTGCCGGCGCTGCGCCGGAATCAAACAAGTCACGGTGGTCCCCCGGCCGAAATGGCTGGCCACCTTGATTGTTCCATTCATTTGGTCCAACACTTCCTTAACAATGGCTAGGCCCAAACCAGTCCCTTCCTCCACCATTGATTTGGCATTCTCCGCCCGAAAGAATTCTGCGAAAAGCCGGTTTAAGTCGGACTCCGGTATCCCGATTCCGGTATCCTCAACTTTAAAAACGATTTTTTCGGCAGACTCCAGCGATAGGCTGACCAGCACCCGGCCGCCCGCCGGCGTGTATTTGATGGCATTGGAGATGAGGTTGGTGAAAATCTCATCCAATAGCCTTTCCTGGCCCAGCACCTGGGGCAAGTCTGCCGCCGCCCGGACCTCGAATATTAAGCTTTTTTGTTCTGCCTGAGTTAGATAGATCGGAGTCATGGCCTGAAGAACAGCGGCCGCGTCCACTGGGTGAAAGGGCTGCCGCCGCGATTCATCGTTCTCGGAGGCGAGTTTCAGCAGATCATTGATGGTATCGCGCAAAATAGACAACCTTTTTTCACATCTTGTCACGGTTTCCTGCTGCTGGGCGGTAAGTGGCCCCAAATAGCCTTTAGTCAAGAGATAAAGCATACTCATAACGGCGCTGACCGGTGAGCGGAGTTGGTGCGCGGTTTTGTTGAGAAACCATGTCTTGGCGGTGGATTGGCTTAATTCTTCCATGGCCAGGGCGATCAGGTCGGTCATCAGAGAGAAGAAGTCGGCATCCCGGGCGCTGAAGTAATTTGATTCTCCGCTGTAAACACAAAACACCCCCAGAGTCTTATGACCTACCCGGAGGGGTAGGCAGAGCATGGACACCACTCCTTCTTTACGCACGTCGTTGGGATACTGAAAATAGTCTTCTTCATCCAGGTTTCCGATGCTATAAAGGGAGCCTTCAATGATCTGCCGGTTGATGGTGCTTTTGTCCACTTCAATTCGATCAATGGCCACAAACTCCTGGCTGAGACCGTAACTGGAGGCGAATTCGAGGTACTTTTTATCCTTGTCCAGCAACTTAATCGAACACGCCTTGACCCCCATGATTCGGGCGGCGTTGTGAGTCGCCGAATCCATCAATTCCTGCAACCTGGTTTTAGTGCCTATCTCCTTAATCATCTCATAGAGGGCCAGCAATTTAGTGTTACTAATATCCAACTGTTTAGAAATTATTAGTAATTCACGTCCCTTAGCCCTTAAGGTTACCTTCACCGAGGTGATCAGGTAAGCGGCGACGACCAGAGCCATGGCAAAAATAAGATAAGAGATAATTAGTTCAGGATGTTGCAGTTGATGAAAAAAGAAATGACTTCCAATGTGGATAGTTTCGAGGTGGAGCAACCCTTCGGGCTTGATGAGCAACAACGTGCCCAAAGCCAGGAGCACCATAAATGTATAGCCGAAACAACTGACCGGTGACAATAACATCCCGGCCAGGACGATATGGAAAATGACAAAAATAAGCAAGGGACTGGCCAGCCCGCCAGTGAACATAATCATCAATAAAAGCGAAATGATATCTAATGATATCTGAATATGGGCGAAAATATGGTAGGGGCGCACCCCTGCGGGGCGGGTGGACAGGAGCCGCCGGCCGATCAGCAGGAAGACGATATTGTATCCAATGATGGAGAGAACGATGCCGACTAACGGCCCCAGCGGCAATCTCAAACCCGTGAGATGGGCCGCCGCCAGACCAACCAGTCCGATGGCTGCCGCCACCCACCTTAGTTTGATGAACCAGTAGACACGTTCCCGCAATTCCTTACGGAAGAAGATCTGCTGCTTGATGGTGTCATTGATGATGTCCATAAGAGGCCTCTCCCTTAAGAAGGGCTTCGGCCGCGGCCAGCAGTTGTTCAGGATCTATTGGTTTTTCCAAGAATTGGGATACCGGCCAGTCTTCACTCAGAATATGTTGGAAATTTTCCGGGCCCAGATCAGCCATGCGTTGAGTAAATCCGGTGACCATCAGGATGGGGATGTTGGCGTACTTGGGGTTTCGTCTGAGCTTATAGGCCAGGTCAAAACCTTCAGTATCGGTGGTCATCATGACGTCAAGAATGACCAGATCGGGGATTTTCTCTTCGATGCTGTGATACCCCTCCTGTCCGTTGTAAGCCGATCGAACATGGTAGTTTCTGCTTTCTAAGATGATCCGTACCGAATTAACCAGGTCCCGGTCGTCATCAATGATGAGGATGTCAGGAATGGTAGCCATATTTATCTCTCCTTGGTCACTAATGCAATCAGATCGGATACTACCCGGTGGGCCCGCGTTTTGCCCGCCGTGGAAAGCCCTTCTCCGAAGCCGAAATCGTCTCCCTGGATGGACACCAGCCACGCCGGCGGGTACCGGCGGTAGAGCAGCCCGAGGAGCCCGAGAAGGAACCCAGGGCTGACCGAGTGGGTCATCAACGGGGGAGCCTGAAAGCAATCCGGTACGATCTGCTTTCGATGCCAGCCCGCTTCCAGACAATCTACGGTGGCGTCTACCAGGATCACCAAATCTATTTCACTCAGGTCTTCGACCAGCTCCGGCGCCAGTTGATGACAGTCGAAGAAACGCACCCGGTCGGTCTCTCCCAGCGCCTGCCGCACCTGGGCCACCACGTAAGGCCCCAGGCCATCGTCCCGCCTCTGAGGATTACCATAACCGACAATGGCACAAGCACCGGACTCCATGAAAATACCTGATTCGTCTTTTCAAGGTTTTTAGATTTGTGCTGCAAATCGCCATCTATGGCTGCTGCCCCAATGCTTTTCTATAGAGGTTGCGCCGCCTATGGGGAGATCGCCAAAATAAGATGATCCAGGTCAATTGGTTAACTTCGGTTGGTCTAAGCCGTCAACAAATTCATCAATGCCGGCGACCAGGGCGGCCTGCTTATGTAAGACGTTGAGTCGGCTTAAGTCAGTCAGTTCATTGGTGACGTCAATGATCTCCTGGGGTACGCGGCCGAATCTGGCTTCCAGGATTTCGAGAATGTCTTCGCGTGCTCTTTGCGGTATGCCTTGCTGAATGCCTAAGTCAATCTGTTGTTGACCTGCGGTAGTATCAGCTAAGTCAAAGTTTAGCATGGCGACAACCTCTTCTAACGCCGCAACTCATGCCACAACTCACCGGAATGGGTTATAACTTGAACGATCAGGTCCATTTGACCCAGGGCATGGGTGGAACAGGATAAGCAGGGGTCGTAGCACCGAATGGCGCCCTCCACCCGGTTCAACATCCCTTCCTTAACCACCCCGTCGCGGATGTAGTGTTTTGCTACGGCCTTCACAGCCCGATTCATCGCCACGTTATTGTGTCCCGTGGCCACGATTAGATTGGCCTTTTCGATGGCTCCATTCCGGTCCACCCAATAATGATGGATTAGGGTTCCCCGAGGGGCCTCGACCACCCCGACTCCTTCGCGGCGACTGGGATTGGCCGTGATTCGGATGTCGTCATGACAAATCCGTTCGTCCCGGAGCAATTCTTCAGCCCGTTCCAGGGCATAAATCAGTTCCACCAGGCGGGCATAGTGATACATCAGCGAGCTTCCGGTTAACCCGGTATCGGCCAAATCTCTGAAGGTCCGCAATTCTGCTGCAGCCTGGGGGGTAGTTATTCCGGTGGCGGCGTTAAGGCGCCCCAACGGTCCAACCCGGTAGAATCCATCGGGAAAACCGGCAGGTTTATAAAATGGAAATTTTAAGTAGGACCAGGGTTCGACGTGTTCGCCGATGAAATCAAGGTAGTTGGCGGGGGAGAACTCGTCCAGCTTCCGGCGTTGCGCGTCCACCAACCGAAATTGGCCGTCATAAAGGTTAAGGTAACCGTTTTTGTCGACCAGTCCGGCATAATTGGATTCAAAGTTGGCATAGACCTTGACTTCATCAAGGTTTTTGTTCAACCAGCCGGTGAGCAGGCCCAAGGCCAGCCGCGCCGTTTCGTAGGCTTCCTTAAAACCGGTCAGCAGCCGATCCCGGTCTCTTTCGGCCAGGGAATCAGAGACACCGCCCGGCATGGCATACGCCGGGTGAATCTTTTTTCCAGCCAGGGTCTTGATTATCTCCTGGCCAAACTTTCTCAGCCTGATTCCTTTAGCCGCAGCTTCCGGAAATGCGGCCAGGACTCCCACCACATTACGTTTGGCCGGGTCCGAGTCCCAGCCTAAGAGCAGGTCGGGGCTGGCCAGGTAAAAGAAATGGAGGGCATGCGACTGGATATACTGGCCCATGTGCAGTAGTTCTCGAAGCAACCGGGCTGTTTGGGGGATTTCCTGTCCTAAGATGGCATCGCAGGCCTTGGCTGAAGCCAGTTGGTGGCTGACCTGGCAGATGCCGCAGATACGTTGTGTGATAATGGGCATTTCTTCATAGGGCCGGTGCCGGCAAAAAGCTTCAAAGCCTCGAAACTGGACAACATGAAAACGGGCATCAGCCACCTGGCCCTGATCGTCTAAGTGGATGGTTACTTTCCCATGCCCTTCCACCCGGCTGACGGGATTTATGGTGATCTTTCGTTGGTCCATGGGATGATCTCCTGTTTAAAAGAGCTCAACACAGAGCGGCCTGACCGCAGCCAAAAAAATAATGATTCCAACTTTGTCATTCCGAACGCATGTGAGGAATCTTAAGATTTCTCGCTTCGCTCGAAATGACAAGAGGACGTCATCAATCAAAATGTAAGATACCGGTCGGCATACGCTGTATCCGACCCTGGAGGACTTCCTGCAGGGCGTGGGCGATAGCCTCCGGAGAAGGCGGGCAGCCCGGGACATAGATTTCGATAGGCACAATCTCATTCACCGCCAACACCTGAGGTAATAGGGCCGGCAGCTCTTGATGGACCGGCAAAACACCGTCAACGGTACTTTCCGTTTGAATGAAACCTCGTGTCAGCAGGGCCTCCGTGGGAATGTGGTTGCGCAAAGTGTTGACGCCGCCAAATACCGCACAGTCGCCCCAGGCCATCAAGACTTGACACTTTTTCCTCAGCTTATGAAGTATTTCCAGTTGTTCTGTATTGCCCACGGCGCCCTCGATAATGCCCAGGGTCGCCTCGGGAAAATCGTAGTCCTTGAAATCCGTGATGGGCGTTACGGTCAGCTCCACCGCGGCCAGAATGTCGGCCAATCCTTCATCCAGATCCAGAAACGACATGTGGCAACCGGAACATCCTTCCAGCCAGACTGTGGCCACTTTCGGTTTTTCCATGGTCATCCTCCATCTAGTCCGGCTGGCCGGGGTTCATTGAAATTCGGCCGGACAGAGCGGTTAACGTCTCTTCGACCGAACCGACTCCCGGCGGTGGGGTCAGGACCCGGCGCTTGAATCGGCTCCCGGACCCATCGGCGAAGGCATAGGTTCCGTCAACTTCCATCCAGGTGGGAATGGGCAGCAAGACCGAGGCCTGGCGGGCTAACGTTTCAGAAAAGTAGGGAGTCAGCACGGCCAAGAAATCCAGGTTACCAGGCGTGCCGATTAGAACCGGATCCCAGCCGTCTTCACCGGTGGCGCAAATCAGACCACCTTTCAACTGATTCCGGACGCTTTGCCGGGCCGCGACGCCCAGACTCCAGGCCGCGGCGCTGTTTCCGGCGGGTTTGAGAATGATCAGCCTGGGGGCTTGGGATGCCCCGTGGCTCTTAAATTGGGCCAGGTCCACCAGGCGCTTGATCACGGCCGAGTCGCCTATTTCGGTCAGCGCCTCACCTATAATAATGAGCGCCTTTTCAGAGTCTTCGATTAACTTGATAAAGTCGGCAAACCCCTTTGTCCCCACATGAGATAAAGTTCCCTTGGCCGGGTCGGTGGCCAGGTCCGGATTAATCTTAATGCAAATGGCATTCACGGTCAGAAGCAACTCCTCGTGGGAGGCCGGCAGATGGAAGCTGGCCCAGGGACCGATGGGGTTTTCCGGTCCGATAACGGCCACCTTAGTCTTATTTTCCAAAATCGCCCGCCGAGTGAGCGAGGTGATGATGGGATGGCTCTGCGAAGAAATCACCCCCACCTGGAGGATAAAATCCGCCTCAAGCATAGTTGCCCAGGGGACTTCCGGGATGAGGCTCCCGGCCCCGAGCAGTGTTCGGAAATGTCGGCCATCCAGGGTGTCCAGGTATCCTTCCGGCCAACAGGTGGTGATGAATTGCTGAAACCGGGTAAGCTCTTCATTGGAGCAACAACTGGAGATCAGTCCAAACAGGGCCTGGGGACCGTTGTTTTTTCGGATGTCTTCCAGTCCGCCGGCGATCCTGTCCAGGGCCGCTGCCCAGGTGGATTTTTGCCAGGTTCCGTCATCCCCCCGGACTAACGGCTCGGTGAGTCTGGGCCCCGTGGTTTTGACCGGGTCGAACCGGCCTTTGTGGCATAATTGTCCCCGATCCGGTTCCCGGCCGGGCATTTGCCCTTCTATTCTGAGCAGACTGTTTCGCCGCACTACCGATACGGTGGGGCAGAGCAGCCCACATTGCGGGCAGTATGACTCTTTGCTTACCCAGTCTTTGGATTTCCCCTTGACCGCGTAGTGTGTCCGGTAACGGTCAAAGATGGCCCCGGTGGGGCAAACCTGGAGACACGCACCACACGAAACGCAGGTTGATCCACCCAGTTGCCCGAAGACGTCGACCGTAATCAGGGATTGGCCGCCTCGATTTTGAAAATCCAGGACGGAATCGCCGACCAGCTCCCGGCAGGCCCGGACACAGCGCCCGCACAGAACACACCGGTTGTGATCCATGACCATATCATCATGGCTGGTGTCAACCGGGAATTCCTGCTGCAACGGCGGTACGGTGAGATGGTCCATCTGATACTCATAGGCCAGGTCCTGGAGTTCGCAATCGCCGCTCACGGCACAGAACATGCAATAGTGGTTCCGTTCTGCGAAAAGGAATTCCAGGATGGTCCGGCGCGCCTCGATGATCCGGTCATTGGAGGTGATCACGTCCATGCCTTTACGCACCGGCGTAACACAACCGGCCACCAGGCGGGGAGCGCCATCCACCTCCACCACGCATAGCCGACAGCCGCCCCAGGCCGAAAGGGCCGGGTGATGGCACAGGGTCGGAATGTGAATGCCGTTTTGCCGGGCCGCCTCCAAGATGGTCAGGCCATCTGGGACCATCACCTCAATTCCGTCTATCTTTAGGCTGATATTCGCAATAGCATCCATCTAGCATCCTCTCTAAAAGCCCATTCGTGGCCGCGCAAGTTCATCTATACCGGCGGATTTCAAGCCGACGCCTCTTTGATATCGCACCTCAAACACCGGCAAGCCTCGGCCTGGGCCGTATCCCGGTCAAAACCAATTTCCACCTCACAGAAGTCACAACGCCTGGCCGCGGGTGACATCTCAGGCATTTGACCGCGTGGTTTTTCCAAGGTTTCTTCATCAACCTGCCGGGGAATGTCGATCTCCGGCTCAGGTGAGGCAACGTAAGCCGGTTCGTTATTGCGGGTGCGGATAGCTGCGTCAACTTCTTCCGCCGCCCGCCGTCCAGAGGCGATGGCCCAGATCACGGTGTTGGGACCGGTGACGGCATCACCACCGGCAAAAACCATAGCCTCGTCTGTGCGGGTGTGGCTATTCACCTTGATCGCAATGAGTCCGGCCGGGGACAGCTTGACGGCGCCCATTTCGTCCTGGCCGGGGAAAGGCAAGTCCGGTTTTTGACCGATGGCCGTGATCACCTGGTCCGCCTCCACCGAGAATTCGGCTCCGGCAATGGGCAAGGGTTTTCTCCTCCCGGTCGCGTCAAATTCACCTAAAGACATGCGCTGGCAGACCACTTTTCCCACCTGACCGTCCTGACCGGCCAGCCTGATGGGCGCCACCAGGTATTCAATCTTGACGCCTTCCTCTTCAGCGGCCCGGATCTCGTGCTCTTGCGCGGGCATATCTTCTCTCAGCCGCCGGTACAAAATAGTCACTTCCTGGGCGCCCAACCGCAAGGCGGAGCGGGCCGCGTCAATGGCGGAATTGCCACCTCCAACAACGGCCACTTGCCGTCCCACCCGAGGAGTCAGGTCCAGATTTACTTGCCTGAGAAACTCCACCGCGCCAACCACTCCGTTAAGGTTATCACCTTCCACACCTAAGTCTTGGCTTTGGTGGGCCCCCACGGCCAGGTAAACGGCATCAAAGTCTTCTTTGATTTTGGCCCAGGAGATGTCCCGGCCCACCCTGGTATTACATCGCAGGTCCACGCCCAGGCCGGTGATGGCCTCTATCTCGCTCTTGACAATCTCCCGGGGCAACCGATAAGCCGGGATACCATAGCGAAGCATCCCGCCGGGTTCCGGCAGTTCCTCAAAAACGGTCACCTGGTAACCCCGCCGGGCCAGTTCTCTGGCCGCAGACAAACCCGAGGGACCGGCGCCGATGATAGCGATTTTCTCCATTCGGCTAATCGGGATGGGGGCCGTTTTGGGTCTGACCGCCTGGTCGGTGATAAATCGTTTTAGATACTTAATGTTGACGGCTTCATCCAAAGTGGCTCGTCGGCATTTGGCCTCGCATTTATGGTCGCAGACTCGGCCGCAGATGCTGGGGAAGGGGTTGGTTTTGAGTAAAATCTGATAGGCGTCTTCCAATCGCCCGGCTCGGACCAAGGCCAGGTAGGCCGGCACGTCCATCCCCGCCGGGCACGCATGTTGGCAGGGGGCCTTAAAAAGGTCCACACAAGCTACGGCCGGGCAGCGTTTATCACGGATATGAGCCTCGTATTCATATCGGAAATAGCGCAAAGTCGACAGCACCGGGTTCGGCGCGGTTTGCGTCACAAAAGACAGTTATTTCAGCATGACATTACAGTCTGACCGGATGGCAACTTGACAATCAATGATTATTTTCATATTCTGGCAATCGGATTACATAAACATGGACCACGTGGAGAACTCTCAAGAAATCAAAAGAGAACGTAGCCGGCTTTTATGTTTTCCAACTATCCCATAGTTCCCGGTGTCCTCTATTTTCCTCTCTCCTTAGTCTTTCAGCGTTTATGTTTTACCCTGATGGAGTTCGACGTCGTCGTCAACTTTTCTTGTCTTGCTAATTCTTTGGGCAACCTCGCGGTGAACCTGCCGTAACAATCATGTCTCACCCCTGGATGATGGAGAAATTTATGGATGTAAAAGAATTACAGGCCGAAATTAGGAAGAAGCTGGCCGAAAAAAAAGGTATTTTGCTGGCTCATAATTACCAGCTCCCCGAGATTCACGATATCGCCGATTTGACCGGAGATTCTCTGGAGCTATCGATCAAGGCGGCAAGCACTGAAGCCGAGTTGATCGTTTTTTGCGGAGTGCGATTCATGGCTGAAACGGCCGCCATCGTGTGCCCCGATAAAGTGGTTATTCTGCCGGTTTTATCGGCCAGTTGTCCTATGGCGGACATGATCACCGCAGAGCAACTCCGAGCCCAAAAAGCGGAATTGCCCGGGACGCCGGTAGTGACCTACGTAAATTCCACGGCCGAGGTCAAGGCTGAATCTGATATCTGCTGTACTTCCGCCAATGCCGTCCAGGTGGTTAACTCCCTGGTTCAGGCCGATACGGTATTCATGACCCCGGACAAAAATCTGGCCAAATACACGCAGCGCCATAGCTCCAAAAAAATCCTCCACTGGGATGGTTATTGCCCGATTCACAACGACCTGACCGCGGAAGAAGTCATCGCTTGTAAACATAAGTATCCCGAAGCAATATTTATGGCCCATCCCGAATGCCCCCCCGAGGTGTTGGAGTTGGCCGATGAGATTAAATCCACCTCGGGCATGTTGGCCTACGCCCGTCAATCTGATCGAACTGAATTCATCGTCGGCACCGAACAGGGCTTGATCTACCCCATGCAACGGGACAACCCCGGTAAGAAATTCTACAGTCCTTCAGAAAAGCTGATTTGCCCGGATATGAAAAAGACAACCTTATCCGTGCTGTTGCAGGCTCTCAATGAGATGACCAATATAATCACCGTGCCGGAACACATCCGAGTCAAGGCGCTGACCGCGGTCGAACGCATGTTGGCCATTCCCAAGGGCTGACTCCGCCCACCTCGTCCCCGCCTCCCGGCTGGTCTATTGGCACGTGTGTTGCTTCCCAAATGGGTGTACCTATTCAACCTACACTCTGGTGACAGCCTATGCGGTTAAGCTTGCGCAACAGAATCTTCCTCAACTTTGTCCTGGTCATCGCTCTCTTCGCCATCGTCGGGGCGGTCATGGGGACCTTTTTCATTAACCGGACCACGGTGGAGGAAGAACAACGCCGGGTGAACGTGGACCTACGTTCGGCCTGGAGCGTCATTAACGGCAAATTCAATGAATTATCCATTCTGGTCAACGTTTTAGGGACGGGCAAACGGGTCGCCGGTGTTTATCAAGAATCTGATTCAGTCGCTTACCGGGCTTCCCTGGAGGCAGCCAGGATCCAGTTCGGATTAGACTTCTTAGGGCTAACCGACGATCGCGGGCAGGCTATCCTCCGCACCAGAAGCCCATACCAGACTGGAGACGAGTTAGCTAATGATCCCTTCGTTGGCGCCGCCTTAAAAGGACAAACCACCAGCGGCTTCCATATCCTTTCCCCGGAAAGGCTTAATTTGGAAGGCAGCGAATTACCGGAACGGGCTTTCACTGTTTTTGAACCCACCCCCAAAGCCAAGGACCGCGCCAAAACATCCGAAAAGTCAGGAATGGTCATGG
>JADFXY010000069.1:0-14295 GCA_015233355.1 Deltaproteobacteria bacterium
CAGACCCGGGACGGTAAACGCACCGCCCAGGCCGCCGTCCGGATCGCGGTGGAGATGGCTGAAGACGGCACACTCAGTCGGGAAGAAGCCGTGATGCGGGTCACTCCCGAGCAGGTGGACTTCTTTCTTCACCCCCAGTTCAACGTTAAGAGCAAGAAGGACGCCAAGGCGGAAGGCCGGTTGCTGGCCAGTGGTCTGAACGTTTCCCCCGGCGCGGCCGTAGGTGTAGCCGCTTTTGATGCCGACCTGGCTGAAAAATGGGCCAAGAAAGAGGGAAAAAAAGTGGTCATGGTTCGGCCCGAGACCAAGCCGGACGATGTGCACGGGATGTTTGCCGCCGAAGGTATTCTCACCAGCCGCGGTGGCCGGACCAGTCATGCCGCCCTCGTAGCCCGTCAATTTGGCAAACCGGCCGTTGTCGGCGTCGCGGCCCTGGATATCGATATGAGCCAGCATCTGATGAAGGTGGGAGATCAAGTCATCAATGAAGGCGACTGGCTGTCCATCGATGGCACGACCGGAGAGGTTTACCTGGGCAAGCTGGAAACCATGGTGCCCGACATCTCCGACCTCTGGCTGAAAAAATTACTTGGTTGGGCCGACGAGTTCCGCCGCCTGGGCGTGTGGGCCAATGCCGACTATCCAGCGGATGCTAAACGTGCTCGTGAATATGGCGCCAGCGGCATCGGTCTCTGCCGGACCGAGCATATGTTCTTCGAGACCGAGCGTCTGCCCTTTGTCCAAAAAATGATTATGACCAATCAGCCGTCCGAAAGGCGTGAGGCTTTAGATGCCCTACTGCCTTTTCAGCGCGAGGATTTCATCGGTCTTTTCCGGGCGATGGATGGGCTGCCGGTGATCATCCGGCTCATCGATCCACCGCTGCATGAGTTCCTGCCGAGCTTCGATTCACTGATGATCGAGTTGGCGGACAGCAAGATCCGCCTGTTGCAGGCCGGTAACTTGAAGGAAATCGATGACCTCCTGCATAAGATCCAGGGCGATGAGCACGTCCTCAGGCGCGTGGAAGCCCTTCATGAGGCCAACCCCATGCTGGGCCTGCGCGGGGTCCGGCTGGGGATCATGATGCCGGAGTTGACCCAAATGCAGGTGCGGGCCATCTTTGAGGCCGCTTGCCAGTGCATCAAAGAAGGTGTGGCTGTCCACCCCGAGGTGATGATCCCGCTGACCTGTCATGTCAATGAACTCAAAGTCCAGCGCGATGCTCTTGAGGCGGTGGCCAAAGAAGTGCTGGAAGAACAGGCGATGACGGTGGACTACAAGTTCGGGACCATGATTGAAATTCCGCGCGCCGCCCTGACCGCCGATGAGATCGCCGAGTATGCCCAGTTCTTCTCCTTCGGGACCAACGACCTGACCCAGACCACCTTCGGCATCAGCCGTGACGACGCCGAAAAAGGATTTCTCATTGATTACATTTTGCGTGGTATCCTGCCGGAAAATCCATTTGAAAGCATCGATGAGAAGGGGTTGGCCAAACTGATGGGGATTGGGGTGGAACTAGGTCGAAAGACCCGCCCGAATTTGGAAGTGGGTATTTGCGGCGAGCACGGCGGCGATCCCAAGTCCATCGCCATCTGCCATAAACTGGGACTTAACTACGTTAGTTGTTCGCCTTTCCGGGTGCCCATAGCCCGTCTGGCGGCAGCTCAAGCCGCATTGAAGAACCCGAAGGCGTAAATGAAGGGACCAGAGCGGCATCCGTCCTCTTTTACCGGGGGCAACCGCTCGGGTAATGAAAGAGTGAGCCAACCAGGCCCGATATCCTGGTGATGGGTACCGGGCCTGACATTTTTTACTTCATCCGGCATGAGTTTTACGGGGGCAGATTTTTTCGGGAATCCCTTGATATAAGCCTTTGAATTGACTATCGGTTCTTCTGGCGCTGTTAGCCGCTTCACACAAGATTTGTCTGACGTATTTATTTCCTTTCCTGATTCTTCCACTTTTCTTTTTCCCGGCGCTTTCGTTATTGCCTGAACATATTCCAGCCCAGGAACTAAGGTGGTCTTTAGAACCAAAACAACTCATGTTTACACCAATTTCAGCCAACAACATAGCGGCACCGATTTCATCGATACCTGGAATGGTCTGAACTAATCGCCATTCCTGTTCATACGGCTTCATCGCCGCCACGATCTGACATTCCATTTCTTCTATTTCTTTCTCCAGGGACCTGATGTGGTTCCGGATGCGTCTTAAAAGAAATCGATGTCGATCAGGAAGGGCTTTCAGGTTTCCTTGAAGAGCAACCAGTAACGAGTCCCGGAGTTTCTATGCCCCAGGTGTTTATTTGCCGTGAGTTCCCCGGAGACGGCATCAACCGGCTGGCCGAACATTTTCAGGTCACCGTCAATAGAACCAATGCCGACTTGACCCAAACCGAACTTGTGGCCCAGGCGAAAGATGCTGCGGCCCTGATTCCCACGATCACCAATATCATTGACGCGGAGGTCATGGATTCTTTGCGTCGACTCAAGATCATCGCCAATTACGGGGTCGGGTATAGCAACATCGACGTCGCCGCGGCCAAGGCCCGAGAAATCGCGGTGACCAACACCCCGGGCGTCTTGACCGAGGCCACGGCGGACCTGACTATGGCTTTGCTGTTGGCCCTGGTCCGGCGGGTGGTGGAGGGGGACGCTCTGGTCCGGCGGGGTGAATTCCAGGGCTTCTATCCCAACTTTTTTCTGTCTCCGGATTTGACCGGGAAGACCCTGGGCATCTTCGGCCTGGGCCAGATCGGGATGGCTGTGGCCCGGCGGGCTGTGGCCTTCGACTTACGCGTCATCTACCACAACCGCTACCCCAGCACCGCAGCAGCCCTCATTCCAGCCGAGTATGTGTCCTTTGAGGAACTTATATCCCGCTCTGATTTTATTTCGGTCAATGCCCCGTTGAACGATCAGACTTTCCATCGGTTTGACCGCCGGACCCTGGCCATGATGAAACCTTCAGCCTTTATTATCAATACCGGGCGCGGCCCCATTGTCTCCGAATCCGATTTGATTGAGGCGCTGAAAGCAAAAAGAATCGCCGGGGCCGGACTGGATGTTTATGAACATGAGCCGCGTGTTCCGGCCGAATTGATTAGTCTACCCAATGTCATCTTGCTTCCCCATTTAGGCAGCGCCACGTTCGAGGTCCGGGCAAAAATGGGCGCTCTGGCCGTCAAAAACGTCATCGCCTTCTTCAACGGCCAGACACCACCCAACCTGGTGGTCTGAAGGCTTGCGCACCTGGGCTACAGTGGGGGTGGAGAAAAACCGATGGCGATTATGGTGACTCAGCGGATGTCATTAAGGCCGTTGAAGGAAAGCCGGGCATCAACAACGAATAAGCGCGGGTAAGCTCGGATGATCAGGTGGAATTGCCCAAGTCGGCGTTCCCGGCATGGGATTACACTTGACATGCCTGTTCAGATTCTTTATCTTGGAGTTTATCGGGTATGCGCGGAAGCTTTTTTTACGATCATTAAGTTTCCTTGATTATTAACATGATACATGGTGCCAGAAAAATAACCTATGGAAAAAATAATCTGTATCGCCAATCAAAAAGGCGGCGTGGGTAAGACCACCACCGCGGTCAATCTGGCCGCATCTCTGGCCGTAGGGGAAAAGAAAACTCTGCTGGTGGACTGCGACTACCAGGGAAACGCCACCACCGGGGTTGGTCTGTCTGGACGGAATACACTCAAGAACTTGTATCATTTAATGATCGGCCAGGCTACCCTGGAGGAAGTGATCTACCCCACAGACCTCCCTCATTTGTTTATCCTGCCGTCTTCCCAACATCTTATCGGGGCGGAGGTGGAACTTTTCGATGTCGCCGGAAAAGAGAGAATCCTTAAAGAAAAACTCAGCCTTATATCCGGTGAATACCAATACATCCTGCTGGATTGTCCGCCCTCATTGGGTTTGATGACCATCAGCGCCCTGGTCGCGGCAGACGCCGTGCTCATTCCGCTGCAATGTGAATATTATGCCATGGAGGGCCTGAGCCAATTGCTGGATACCATCAAGCGGGTCAAGAAAAACCTGAATGTCCACCTCGGGCTGAAGGGTATTTTATTTACCATGTTCGATACCCGGAACAATCTGGCCCATCAGGTGACCAGCAAGGTGAAAGACCATTTTAAAGACAAGGTTTTCAGCACCGTCATCCCCCGCAACGTGCGGCTGAGCGAATGCCCCAGCCATGGTAAACCGGCGGTGCTTTACGACGTCAATTCCAGGGGAGCCCAAAGCTATCTGGAGCTGGCCACGGAAATCATGTCTCATAACGGAGCGGCTGCATAATGACCCCAAAGAAAGGACTGGGCCAGGGCATAGACGCCTTGTTCGGTGCGTCGGAGGAAAAGAGTGAGGCCGGAGACCGAAATTTTTTCCGTTGTCCCATAGAAGATATTCGGCCAAATCGCCTGCAGCCGCGCAGATTCAAGCCGGAAGCTGATGAGTCCATGGCCGAGCTGGTCTCTTCAGTCAAAGAAAAGGGCGTCATCCAGCCGCTGCTGGTCAGGAAAGCCGCTGACGGGTACGAGTTAATCGCCGGAGAGCGTCGCTGGCGGGCCGCCCAGTCGGCCGGGTTGTTCGAGGTCCCGGTGGTGGTTATGGAAATCGCGGACAGGGATTCGCTGGAGTTGGCCCTGATCGAGAACCTCCAACGCCAGGACCTGAATCCGATTGAAGAGGGCGCCGCATATCACAAACTGGGCGAGCAATTCAATCTGACCCAGGAACAAATCGCCACCAGAGTCGGCCGGGAAAGAAGTACGGTCACCAACTACGTCAGATTGTTGCGGCTGCCCGAGCCCATCCAGCAGGATCTAGTCAATGGGGATTTGAACATGGGCCAGGCGCGGGTCCTCCTGGGCCTGGAGAATGAAGCCGACCAGTTAATGCTGAGGAATTTGATCATTGAACGGGGGTTGTCGGCTCGGGGCTGCGAAAAGGCGGCCAAACGGCTCAAAAAAAAGAAACCGGTGGATGAAAAACCGGCTCCCGACATTTACCTGCAGTCCCTGGCCGAGGACCTGACCCGCAGCTTCGGGACCAAGGTCAAAATAGCCAAGAAAGGCCGCCGGGGAAAAATCGAGATTGAATTCTACTCCAATGAAGACCTTAATCGGATTATCGAGCTACTTGCCTCTCATTCTTAAGCCCATGCGGTCGTTCCGTCTATGACGGGATCTAGCCGAAAAGCCAACCGCAGAGGGCGGCAAGGATTAGGCAAAAAAAATTATGATTTTGGACGCTATGAAAGCAGGAGGTTGATATGGCCGATGACGGAGGCATCAGGGTAACTCTATCCAGCCAGGCGATCTCGGGTTATGGCCACCGGAAGCCCAACCACAACTTTAGTATGCCCGGCCAGTCCATTGCTCCTGTCCCTATAGTTACCGATTCCGGCAAACCCTCACGATCGTCCGGCCATGGCCAGGCCGGAGGTCAAACTCAGAGCAATTTGCGGGCCGACACTCAAAAAACCATGGGTCGAGGGACCAAGATCAATACGGTGGCCTGACCTCTGATTCCGCGTCATGACTCCTGTGAAGAACTCTTCGAGCCAGGGGTCGTTTTCCGGGCGAGCTGGGTTTGGAATACTCCCCGTTCAGACAGATAAGTAACTAAAACGTCACGCTTTCCTTTTACCAGACCGACATAGCTCCGTTGGCCGTTGTACCGGCAGGCCACGTCGTCCATGTTGCAGCCTTTGCCGTCTTTCTTCATTAAAGTGGAAATATGATACGCGGCCATATAGGTGGCCAGAGTCGGGGTATGCCGAAGGTCGATGGACCCGGAGGGCACTTTCATCCCGGACTTACTCATCGCGGCCAGGATTAGCTTTTTGGTCGGCCGGAATATTTGGAAAGGGCTGGCCGACCGGTTGTGATCGCCCAAGATATTAGCAAAATTGGTTTCATGGTGGGCTATAATCAACATGGTCGTGACCGGGACGTTAAACGCCTTGGCCGTACAATAGATGTCCAAGGCCAACCGCCGGCCGTAGTCGCCCTCGTTTGAAGATGCAGCCTGGCGTTTACTTTTTAAAAATCTGCGGTGATGCTCGTTTATGTAGGGACCCAGCAGGTCTCCGAATTGTTGAGCCGAGAGCGTTTCCAATACTCTGATCGGTTTGGTCTCACCTTCAAAGCGAGTTTCTCCCCGCTTTTCTTTTTGTCTCCGGGCAACTTCCTTCCGATGACTCATCACTCCCAATAGCGCCTCCCTCGGGCTGAAGTTCATCTGGATGAATTCGGTATAGAGACGATCCCAAAAGCATCCCTCCTCAGGAGATTCCGGCACTCCGGCCAGGGCGATCAGATTCTCGGCCGCGGCGAAATCCGGCCGGTTCAAAAACCCATAAAAAACCTTGGGAAAATTCTCATGAAAGCGGATGATCCGTTCCGCCAAAGCCGCAGTCTCTATTCGGCCCAATGGCTCCGACTGGCAGTTCAACGCCTTCATGGCGGAGACAAAATCACCAGGCTTAAGTCCTGAGGACTTCACCGCTTGTCTCATAATGTCCGCCCGGAAGGCAGTCGGATCAGGATCGACAGCCGGTTTTTCCCGGTGCGAAGACCTGGCGGCCAGCCTCTTTCCGCCTTTTGATCCAGCCTTATGGGGAGCTTGTCTGGATACGCGAGCCACCCGGCTCCGGTCATCAGGCGCCGAGATCAAGGCCACCACTTTCTCCGGCTTCTGGGGCGCCTCTATCTCAGGGCTGACCGAAACGGCCGCCTGGGAGGTGGTTCCTCTATTCAGATCCGAGTCGTATCCTTCCCAAAACGTGCTTTGAGGTTGCGACATCATGATTCCGGTAGCTAAAATGCCTACCCCGGCCGCCTGAGTAATAGTTTTTGTGACCGACTGAGAAGGCCCCAACATATTTGGCCAAGAACCCGGCTTGAATTTCCGCCAAATGCCTGGAATCAAAGGCGGTGTCGGGCCGAACCGGCTGAATGAGGTCCCGGCCTGGGCTGCTGATGCCGATTGGGAAGCCATCATGACGTAAAGAAAATGCAGTTTTTCATTTAGTCGGCCAAGTTCGCATTCTTTGTCCGTCAGCATTTGTTCCAATTCGGTTTGGCTGGCCGTCTCCTGCCGCAACGTTTCAATTTCATTTATTAAATCTGAGATATGCTCTTCCGCCTGAGCTTCCGTCAACTTCAGATCACCTTGCAACTCAGCCAACTTCCGACGGGCATCCAGGTCGGATTGCTGTTTGGCCATGCGCCAATTGACGGGTGACAAAAAGGCATATAAACTTCTTGACTGATACGTAACTTCCCGGACATGATTTATTATCTTGGCCTCCCGGTGGAGGGCCTTGGCTGCTAAGGGCCATTTCTTCATCCGGTCATCCGGGAGACCGGAGTTTTGCCCGGCCAGGTTGGTCCGGATTCGCCGCAGCAGGTCGTTGAGACTGGTTAATTCTTGTTTCAAGAATGTGCTGCAATTGTCGTATGCCAAATAGGCATTGGAAAAAACTTCCCGGCACGTGGGCTCTGAGGAGACTTCCTTGGGGCAGGATTGGTCCAGGGCTTCTATCTGCTTTCTGCCCCTGGCCAGTTGCGCCACCAGTGAGCCAACCACCTGCCGTCTTTTCTTAAGCTCCAGTAACACCAGCCAGGACCGTTTCCGGCCCTGAGCCAGAGCGGCCGTTTGTTGCTTTTCGGCCTGACGCCGGGAAAGATCCAGGTCTTCCAACTCTGCCGCCGCCCGATTTAGTCCAGCCGCGGCTTTCCGCCCTGTATCTAAAAGATGCTCAGACTTCTTGACCAGCCGAAAAACATCATCTCGCGTCTTGGCCCGGGCTTCGCTGTCTTCCGAACTCAATTTCAAGGCCTTCCGCTTCAATCCATCCAATTCATCGGACAGCATATCTATGTTTTCGTTGATGGCCTTGACTACGGTCAAACACCTGGCTGTCTCATCGGTCACATTTTCGTGATTGGACCCTATGCGGGCCCAGAGATCATGGATGCCGGTCAGGCCCAGGTCTATTTGCTGCAATTCATTCTCCCACTCCTGGTAGGCGGAAGCCGGCAGAGGGGGAAGAGACAAGCGGGTCACGAGGGCACTCAAGAAACAGCGATGGGACTTGTCCAGTTCGGTTATCCGGCCCAGCACACTCCGCCATTGAATCCAGCCTTGTCTTACGTTGAGGTAGACCTGGTGCGCGGCTTCACGCAATTGCGATTTTCTATCTCTGGCCAACAACCAACTCTCGGTCCGTTGATCGAGCACCTGGAGCTTTTCTTTGGTTTGGTGGTAAACGGATTTGGCCTGGGCCAGATTCCGGGTTTCCAGAGCCATCCGGCTTTTCAGAGAATTTATCTTTTGATCGACCTGATTTTCCTCTTCCTGGATCCGGCGGACCATCTCCGCACTGACGGGGCGATGCTGTTCGTCGAAATATTCCTTGTGGGCGCCATGGTGAACTTTGGTGTATCCCTTAAGACGACGGCTGAGTTCATCCTTTTCTTGAGCCAACTCTCCGATTAGTGCTTTATATTGTTCCTGCCGCCGCATGCCGTTGGGGCCGGTTTGCCGGATCCTCTCCTTCAGGTCCTCCAGCTTATCCAATATCCTGGGCCGCAATTGTTCTGATTTTCCCAACAACACCTGGATCTTATGTAGTTCTTCATCCAACCGGCGACGCTCTTTGCGTTGGCCCGATGACGCGTCCAGGGCGTCTTGCCTGGTGGTCAGCAGTTCCTGCCGTTTGGTCCCAAGTGAATGGAAATCAATTGCGTCCTCCGGATTCATAGGCGGTTTGGGCCAGATCTTCTGGGCAATTTCTTCCCCATCTGAAATTGTCCCCGGCGAGGCGGTTAAACCCCAGGGAACATTTTTCAAATCTCGGCCTATCTCTTGAAGAACGCGACTGAGTTCTTCAGCCTGACTAATTGTGGCGTCAATGGATTCTTGTGAAATCATGGGCGCTCATCCTTTAGCTTGTATCCGGAGTTAATCAAAAACCGGGCTTGAGGTTGGGGTGGTCATGGGGTGAAGTTTGATCCCTTCCCTTGACGGAATGGGAAAGGCATCCCTCCGACCAAGTTATCGATGACTTTACCTTGCAGCTTTTGTGCCAGTTATCCGGATTTCGGTCAGACTATTCCATATTCATTTTGTATTTTTCAGGATATCGGTCAGTTAACAACAGGTGAGGTCTAATTTAGAGAGGTATTTGAACGCCGTTGATTTGGAGACCCGGTGGATCTGGATTATTAACCAGGCAAATAGTTCACCATTCGGCTTGCAAAAGGTCCGCTGTATTGATATTTCTGAGTGTTTTAAAGGAAGTATGTTTGGGGGGGAGGCCAGGAGGGGAATAAACCTTGAAATATTTTTAAAACGGCCGATTCCGATTAAGCCCCAACGGGGCGATCGAGGTTAGCCCAGGGCGCTGCCCCAATGGTGTTGAATTAAGGCACGGCTTAACCATCTTGGGATGTTATAAGATGCCTCACATTCATTCGGAATGACAAATTTGCATCGTCATTTCGGATGGTCCACCCCACTGTCATTTCGAGCGAAGCGAGAAATCTTAACGTCGCACGCTTAATTCAACAGCATTGGGGCAGCGCCCTGGGAAATACGGCAGGTTACGTGTCAGCAAGATGGTCAGGAGGTCGGCCGGTTCCCAAAGTCATCTCCTTTGAATGGGATATCCGGCTACGGCTGAGGTGCTGAATTGCCAATGATTTTATGCGGGCATTATAGGTTATTTTGTATAGTTGTCGCCCATATCCAGGGCGTTGCCGCTGGGCTAACATAGAGCGCCCATTCAGGGCTTAATTGGAATTAACCATTTATTAGAATATGATCCGATGGCCCTGCGCCTTAAGTCGATGACATTGGAAGACAACCAGCAACAAGAAACGAGCAACGACCTAAGTGAAGTCAAAATTTTGACGGACTTGACGCCACGACGGAGAGACGTCCGGTCCGGCGAGGTTTAATCGTTGCTTCTATCTTTGCCGCCCTTGATCAGTCTATTGACTGCGTTCATGTGATCTTCAGTGGCGGACAACATGGCCACCTGGGAAGAAACATAGTCCATGTGCGATCTAAAACTGGAGGTCAAACCGTTCATTACCGCCCGTTTGCAGGCGCGTAGGGAAACTAACGGCCACTGGCTCATTTTTCCGGCCAGGGCCAAGGTTTCCGCCTCCAGATCGGCGTGGGCCGTAACCTTGTTCACCAATCCCAGACTCAGGGCCTCTGCCGGTTCAATCACATCCCCCGTGAGCAAAATCTCCATGGTCTTGGCCAACCCGACCAACCGGGGCAGAAGAAAAGCCCCCCCATCGCCCGGGGCCAGGCCGATCCTGACATAGGTGGCGCAAAGGTTGGCTCTCTCAGAAGCCACCCGCAGATCACACATTAAAGCCAGGTCCATGCCGCCGCCGAAGGCCGGGCCGTTAAGCATGGCCACAATCGGCTTGTCAATGTCTTCCAAGAGCAGCGGCACCCGCTGGACATGGTTCCAAAGGTAATCTTTCATTTGCCACGATTGCAGTTTGCCGCCGGCCATATCTTTAATGTTGCCTCCGGCGCAGAAGACATCACCCGCGCCGGTAAGGATAATCACCTTGATCTCAGGATCGTCTTTGGCATCCATGAGGGCCAGTTCCACGCTCTTAAGCATGGGTAAGGTGAAGGCGTTTTTTAGATCCGGCCGGTTAAGAGTGATGGTGGCTATGTGGTCCTGTTTTTGATATTTAATATCCTGAAATTCCATATAATCATTGCCTTTCCAAGGTAATCGGAGCTTGGCTTTTGCCATTTCAAAAAAAAGGATGAGACAAAGGTTTCGGAGAAGACGCAGAAACACCACGGGAGAAATCGGCCCATTTGACTGTGAGCCATCTCTTCGTCCGGCCTTTATCTTTAGTGTTCTCCAGGTTATGTTTTCAAAGAGGTGAGATTTCAATCCCCATCGGCTATAGCTAACAAAGGATTATAATTGATCTTCTTCTTCAATGACGATCTTAAGTTCTGAAATCCGGCCATGTCGGTATCGGGCATACACCGGCCGCGATGTCCCGGTCCCGCATTGGCCGATCAACCCCAGGCCGGAAGCTACACCGTGAGCCGCCAATTGACACGACCTGGTCTCCGGGTCGATGCGGTCCAGGCAGTCGTCAAAGGTGTCGAGGGTAAATTGCCGGCCGACAAAGGCCGGATCCATGATCATCACGTACCCCGATTGTAATTCCAACCGGCCTATTTGCCGCCACGTCGTATCATCCGCCATGCTGTTCCTCTGCTTCATTGAATTTGCTATCCGAATATGGCTTTCATTTTTTCTTGGAGGGTTTTTTGGGAAAAAGGCTTTACAATATATTGGGTAACCCCTTCTTGAATAGCCTGGACGATATTTTCCTTAAGCGCTTCGGCCGTAATCATCAAAAACGGGATATGACGCAGTGTCTCGTCGTCACGGACCTTTCTTAGGAGTTCCAAACCGTTCATGACGGGCATGTTCCAGTCGCAGATGATGAAGTCAAACTTCTTGGCCTTCAGTAACTTAAAGGCCGTAACTCCCTCCGGTGCGTCTTGGATGTTGCTATAGCCAAGCTTGCGGAGAAAAAGCGTAACAGTGAACCTGACATTTCGAGCATCATCGACTACCAGGATCCTGGCCGTTCGGTCTATCATAACTCCTCGCAGGTTGAAACAAAAGACTTTGGCTTGCGGCAACCGGGAGTGATCGGTTGACCAAATATATTTCTTAATGATGGAGCAGTGGATATTAGACCGGAAATCAGTATAGTGCAAGCGGACGCACGGGTCAACCAAAATCCAGGGCAACCTCATGAATTTAGTTTATAAGGGCGGCCGTAGCGGGCTTGAGCAAAGCTCTCCTTCCTCTAATCCGGGCAGAGCCTTCTACCCGATTGCCCATGGGGCGCTTCAATCCGCTTGACAAAACCTAGGGATTAAGATATCATGGTGTGAAATTAACACCTTTGAGCTAAGGCCGGCATGTTGCATCAATGATCACCAAACGGCCCAACTTATTTTCACCGTCTATTCCGGTGTCCAGGGTGATATGGCTGATAAAATTAACCCACCGGCTCTCCTGGGCCGCAACATAGGATTCATGCTCAAGTTCTACCGGAAAACCCTCCGGGTGCTGATGCTTGGCATGGTCTGCCTGGTCATATTAGACGGCATCGGGCCCCGCCCGGTCCATCCGGAGGGCGTCCCGTCTTCTTCACCTGGTGAGGCGGCCGTTACGCCATCCGCCCAGGCCGGCGATAACGATGACGATGGCCGAAGGAACCACAGGCAATCACCTTCTGCCGGCGCCGGCCCTCCTGATTCAGATTCTACCGAATCAGATAATCCATCCGGGGCTACGGCGACGCCCCATCCTCCAGCCAAGGAAACACCGGCCAAAGCAACCACGGACACCACGGCCATAACCGTCACCACCGGCACGACGGGGACTACCGGCACAACGGCTACAACCTCAACGACCGGCACGACTATTCCGGTCTTGTCCCCCATTACCGGCCCCTCTACTTCCCCGGCCTCTCCAGATACGCCTGTCATCGCCTTGAACACAAACGCCGACCGCTTCGCCCCAGGTGACACGCTCAGAATGACCATCGACCTGATCAATGGAGCAAAACTGCGTCGCGTCGACATTTTCGTTTATATCATTACGCCTAACGGGCTGGCCTACTCGCATGTGATTGGACAGGGTCTCATCCCGGCCAATGTTGACGACCTCAGGAATACCCTGATCTGTTCCATCAAAAACATGATTCTGGTCCCGAGGCAACGGATAACCGATTATCTGCTTTTAGAGATCACCTTCCCTTCCGACGAAAATCTATTTCCCCAGGGGACTTATTCCATCCATTGTTTCCTGGCCGAATCCGGGACCAACAACCAAGTAAGTGAACTGGCCGGCCAAAAAGTGGAACTTCGGATGCCCTGATCGGGTAGTAGCCAATCCATCGATTATCACGATTATCAACATCCAACCACCGAACTCCTCCCCTATTTGTCCGCGTCCTTAAGAAGCTTGAAAAAACTTCCTTTGTAACCCATGGACAGCCGATCCTTAATTTCCCGACCGCGGTCGAGATTCATCACTATCCCTAATGCGGCCAGTTCAGAGGTCATTTTGGCCTGCCGTTCCTCTAACCGGCTGAGCCACGTGATTATCCTCATTTCCGTCTAATCCATAAGGCTAAGCCTGGGTTCCGGAAGGTTCTCCAAAGGAGCCTGGATTTTTAATACCTTAACTGAAATTCATAATGAATATAGATGCTGTCTCTCATCAAGCGATTTTTATGACCTCTATGTAACCTTTTGGATAAAATCGGCGACTATATTATTAGGAGCAGGAAGCCGGCCTTGATCCTGACCAGAGGAAGTCTAATTCAAACATCCACTTGAGAGAAAGGAGCGCCAGCATGCAACGGATCGTAACTATTGCCGTTATTCTAACTCTTACTTTGCTCGGCACCATGCAACCGGCCAGAGCGTTTGGAAATATTGCCGACGGCCAGTCTGCCGGAATCTTAAATAATTTGCTTCAGATTAACCTGACCGATGCCCAAAAGCACGCCATCGCGGTCATTTTAAAATCACACCAAGACCAGGCCGAAACGCTAATCGCCAACCTCCACACCGCCGGACAGAACCTTCGCACCGTAGCCACCACTCCCAACATCACTGAGGCAGTAGTTCGGGATGCCTACCGGGCCGTAGCCGCGGCCGGCGAAGAGCTGGTCGTCCTTAAGGTCAAGGTGATGGCCGAAATAACCCCCACCCTGACTCAGGACCAGCAAAATGCACTGGCTCAGCTTAAGAAAGACCGCCAGGCAACGATGCAAAATCGGATCAGTCTAGGCAAAACCATAATTCAAGAATGGATTAACCTCCACAGCAAATAGGCCCATCAAACCGGGGGCGGGTATTAGCCCCCTGGTACTTTTTTAATACATGAGGTCATGCTTAACGTTGCCAATCCCTAACCTTTGTGATAAATTGATGTTAAGTTGGCGGTGTCTTGTCTCATCCCTAAAATGTGCACTAATTGGGAAAGGAACGTAATGAAAATGATCAAGGCTAGTGTCAAAAGCTTATTTATCCTTATCAGTTTGGTTAGCTGGTGCATTGCCGTGACCGCCGGGCCGGCTCAAAGTCAGACTCCCAAGGCAGACCCGGGGCCGGCCCAAAGAGTTGAAAATGCTTTGGAAAGACTAGACGCTGCAGTCAAATTAACCCCGGAGCAGAAAGC
>JADFXY010000006.1:0-30052 GCA_015233355.1 Deltaproteobacteria bacterium
GGAGTCTTGAAAAGAGAGTCGGGGAGGCAGTGAGACGGAAGCATCAGGCCGAAGCTAGGCTTGCGGAATGGAACGAATCATGGATAAGGTCCCTAACCACCCTGGGATTGCCGGCCACGGCCAGTCCCCACCAGGTGCACGCCTTCATCGATAAAACGCAGGAGTTATTTGATAAAATTGATAAGGCCAAAGAGCTGGAAGAGAGAATAGCCGGAATTAAAGATGACGATACTATATTCAAAAACGATGTCCAGATCTTGCTTGCCCTGGTCGCCCCCGATTTGCTGGGCCGGCCGGCCTCCGGCGCTTGTGAGGAACTGAATGGCAGATTGAATCAGGCTCGTGAGGATAAAGCCACCCAGAAACAGTTAGCCCGACAAAAACAGGATAAAGCAGATACGATCTACCGGGCTGAAGTCGCAATAGAACAAATAACCGGCCGGCTGACGGAAATGTGCCGGAAGGCCGGGTGCTCATCCCCTGAACAACTGGAAGAGATCGAAGAAAAATCTGCCTTGAAAAGAAAATATGAGGAACGGACCCGGCAACTAGACCAAGAACTGCGACGAATATCACGCGGTGGAGGGATGACCACGGAGGAACTGGTTGCACAGGCCGGAGGACAGGACCCGGACGAGTTGGGCCTGCGCATCGATGAATTAAAACAGGGTATCGAGGAGCACACCGGCAGCCTGGCCGAGCTGGAACGGACCATCGGCCGGGAGGAGAGCGAGCTAAAGGGATTGAGTAGTGGAGAGGCCGCGGCTGAGGCGGCCGAGGACGCCCAACACATCCTGGCGCAGATAAGTCACCAGGCGGAGCATTATATGCGGTTGCGGCTGGCTTCGGCCATTTTGGGCCGGGAGATTGAGCGGTACCGAGAGGCGAACCAAGACCCGATCTTACTGGCTGGGGGAAAGTATTTCTCTAAGTTAACCCTGGGATCATTTGCCGGTTTGAAGCCGTCGTATGATAATAAAGATAACCCGATATTGGTCGGGCTGCGGCCGTCAGGAGAAGAAGTTACGGTAGAGGCCATGAGTGACGGTAGTTGCGACCAGTTGTACCTGTCTCTGCGCTTGGCTGCGCTCGAGCGGCACGTCCGGGAGGTAGGACCGCTACCCTTTATTTTAGACGATATTCTGGTCAATTTTGATGATGACAGGTCTAAAGCGACCCTTCAGGCTCTGGCGGAACTGGCCAACGAGAATCAGATAATCTATTTTACCCATCATGCCCATATCTTGACCTTGGCCAGGGAGGCAGTTCCACCCGACAATCTTAAGATTCAGCATCTGGGGACTTAATTTGATAATCGGTTTAGGTCTATGAGTAGCCAGGAAAAGGAAACAATTCATTAGGATTACTCTAATTCGGTAGGAATGACAAAGCGAAAACCATTCTCAACTGCGATTCATAGTAATTACTTAATGGCAGTTATTCGGTTCTTCTTCATCTGGCTGTTTTGTCATGATCTTTCTATTTGGCAGATGTATGGATCTACCGACCATCATAAAATTTTGATAACAATTGTTTAGTGCTCTTTCTTTAGGTATGGTATAATAATAAGAGTAGGCGGGTGAATGATTGAAGGGACCTGTATGAGTTGGAAACATGGATAAACTTGATGAAGAATGAAGGCAACCGAGGCTCGGACGAGCCATTTTACAGATTCGCCCAGACCTCTTTGGAAGCAATTTTGAAGCTGCTTGGGATTGTCACGCGATGTCCTTATCATATCCAGGCAGAAACATTAAAAGCTAAGAGGGTATCTCCAGATATGGTGGCTGTGCCGGCCGAAGGGACCGGAGAGGTAGTTTTTTTGGAGTTTCAGGGATACCGAGACCACTTCATCAGGCACCGGTTGGTGTCCTCAATCATGACCTATGCAAGTTTGAAAGAATATCCAGGACCGGTAGTGCCGGGGATAGTATATACGGAACGCGCTTACTATAATGCTGCCTTGCCGTTGGAGCACTTGGATGCCACAGGTGGTTTGAACACCCGGGAATGGGTAAGAGAAGCCGTGCTCGAGGACCTGACTGAAGAATATTTGATAGCGCTTGATCCGCGGCTGGTAGTCTTGGCGCCTTTTTCAGTGCCGAAGAGTATACCAAAGAAAGAATTGACCGATAAAGCGCGCCGGTGGAGGGCCCTGGCTGGCAAAATTTATCCAGGTGATCAACTCAAGGAACAAGTGGATCTCTTGGCGCTATTCCTATTGAACAGATTTCATAAGATTAGTCGAAAGGAGGTTGTTGCCATGCTAAATTTTGATCTGAGGAAAACTGTGGCCGGCCAAGATATTCTACGGATGGGTTTAGAAAAAGGCCGGAAGGAAGGCCGGAAGGAAGGTCGCGAGGAAGGCATAGAGCTGGGCATTCGAATGGGTGAAATTGGAAAAGCTAGAGAAATGCTCACTGAGGCTATCGCAGCCAGATTTGAGGTGATACCCAAGGAAATTCTTGAGGCGATAGATCAAGTAAAGGATGCACAGGTGTTGAAAGATATTTTGCGGCTGGTAATTAAGTCAGAAAGCGAGGACGCATTCAGAATGCAAATCCAGCGAATATTCAACCCGGAAAAAGAATAGCCGCCTGTCAGGCATGTGGCGGCATTACCAGAGATGATCAGTCCAGGAACATGGAGACGAATCTGGCAAGAATGTGATCATGATTCTATCATCTCACGGATCAGCGGCTTGACATAGATTGACGACAAATCCCGACCTTTTAACTCCGAAGTCAAGGTTTTGATCTGCTCGGACAACGAAGACTTACTATTCACCAGGATGTGCTCCTGCCCCCGCAAGATGTAGCTGCCACCCGTCTGGCCTTGCCTCAGATGGTTAAGATTCTCAAACTTGACCTTAATCCTCAGGGCGGTAGCCACCAGGGTCAGTTGTTCCAAGACTTCTTCCTGCTTCAATGCGTTCCTCCTCTAAAGCCCAAATTGCCAGTTGCCTGGCCGCGTGCCGTTTCTTCTTGACATAAACTACGACAAAAAGAAAAGTGATCAACAACCACAACGTACCGGAGCTGGTAATAATGGGAATATACGAAAATCTAAGCCGCATGAACGAATGCCATTGAACCTCCAGTTGAAACAGACCCAACCCAAACGCCCGCTTCAACGCAGCTTCAAAAGAGGCTCCCGAAAGATAATATCTCAGGAAACTCCTAAACGAATCCGGGCCGTAGGCTGTGATCAGGTAAGCCGTTAAATAATAGCTCTGCCCATAAGCCAATTCTGCGGCGGTGGTCTCATCCGGCCAGTTAGCAGTCAGTTCCCGGAGTGGAATCAGTTTGTCGGCCATAACCGTCCCGACCATGGATAGGTATCTATCTATGCTCCACTCGCCGGATTCATACATGGCCACCCCTTCATCAAGCCAGCGCGGGACCGGGAAGGCAGAGGTCTGGCCCAGGCCGACGTGGACGAGCTCATGGGTCAGAATCTTGATGGCTTGCTCAAAGGACGTCTTTAATAAGTTCGGCGACTTCAGAATGATTAAAGACTGAGACGGATAGGCCACGCCAGCCGACCAAGACGGCACATAATTGCCCGCCGGCTGGCTCTGCTGATAACATGCTTCGCTGCCGCAAACCCGTACCTGGACAGTGACCGGGTAAATCACACCAAGGTCGGTCCTGACCTGGGAATAAACTCTTTCAACTTGTCCAGACAGAAAATAGGCAAAATCAGAATCAGGCTGGTCGTAATGAATGGAAAAATGGGGAGTGGAGGAGGTGGCGACCGAGGCCGCACCGCCAACCGCCGGGGTCAACAGACATAAGAAAAAGAATACAACTGCAGATAGATTCACTGAAACTCACAGGCTTGTCTTATGCTTATTGTGGATGCGAAGAAAAATGTGACCGGCTTCGACGGGGATGGGGACCAAACAGTCAATAAAGGCGACCGTTGCCGGTTCTAAACCCAAGCTATGAACGGTCAGGTCAACCTAAGGATAGGATCACCATATCCCAGGTTGACGCAGACCTATCAAGATGAAAGAAGACGGCTAGGGAGTAACGATGTTAAAGTAAGGATCAAACTGATCCATCAAGACTAGCAGATCGGGCAATGCCGCGATGCGGCCGATAGCTATGATATCGCCGGATTTGACCAGGTCGGCGAATGTGGCCTGGCCGAGCAGAAGTTTATTGAAGGTCACCCGAGTCATAATCAATGTCAGGTCGGCCGTGCCCGATTGTTTGTCGCTCTGATAGTGAAGGACGGAGTTTTCCAACCACAGAACATATTTTTGGCTTGTATCAGTAAAATTGAAATTGATGGTGACGCTTTTCCCGTCGGCCTTGGGTCCATTGAGATGAACGGCCAGATATTGAAAGATGGCATCGAGAGACAAATTCGTCAGCAAATCTCCCCCGGATGCATGAGGAGTGTTCTTCGATACACCTTCCCGAAGCTCCTTAGCCCCTGATAAATAAAAATTCCGCCAGGGACCGGATTCGGATTGATAGCCGAGTTGATCGTATGCGGAGGCCAGTAGTTCCTTGGCCGCCTGGTTACTGGGATCGGCAAAAACCAGATGATTAACGACCATGGCCACCCAGCGGTACTCCCCTTTATCGAAAGACTGGCGGGCCTTTTGCAACACCGCGTCGGCGCCACCCATGAATTCCACATACTTCCGGCCGGCCTCCACGGGTGGCAACGGATGCAAATGGGCCGGATTGCCGTCGAACCAACCGATATAGCGTTGATAAACAGCCTTGACATCATGACTTATGGAGCCGTAAAAGCCCTGAGTATAGAATTCCTTCGATAATGAATCCGGCATCTGAAACATCTCTGAGATCTCATCCATATTGTAGCCTTCATTGGCCAGCCGGATGGCCTGGTCATTGATGTATTTGTACAGGTCGCGCTGCTTTTTCAGATAACCATTAATATTATCCGTTCCCCAGCGCGGCCAGTTGTGTGAGGCGAACAGGACGTCGGTTTTGGCGCCAAACAGATCAATTGCCTGGTTGATATAGTTGCTCCAGGCCAGGCCGTCGCGGACCTTGGCCCCCCGCAGCGTCAGCAGATTATGCAGCAAAGGGCAGGCCAATTCAGCCATACATAGGGCCCGGAATTGCGGGAAGTAGAAAGTCATTTCCGCCGGGGCTTCCGTCCCCGGAGTCATCTGGAAGACGATGTCAATCCCGTCAATGGTCATCTTCTGTCCGGTGGTGATTATATCATCGGTCGGCGGAGAAATGGATGCGGTACCGGCAGGCAAGTATTTGCCCAGACCGCAATCGATCTGTCCCTTTGGGCCTCTAGGCAGGAAGCCGCCATACATATAGTCAGACCGTCGTTGCATCACGTTCCCCATGATGACGTTTTCTTCCGTGGCCTCTTGCAGAAAATTCTGTGGAGCTATTATCTTAATCTTACCCGAGGCGATATCTGCTTCTGAAGCCACACCCCGGACCCCCTGGAAATGGTCGGCGTGGCTGTGGGTGTGGATCACGGCGACTACAGGACGCTGCCCCAAGTTTTTGTTAACAAAATCGAGAGCCGCTTTGGCCGTTTCCGTGGTGGTAAGTGGATCGACCACAATCCATCCGGTATCACCCTGGATGAAACTGATGACGGAGATGTCGTAGCCGCGGACTTGGTAAATGCGGTCTGTCACTTTGAATAGGCCGTTAATAGAATTAAGCTGGGCCTGATTCCAAAGCATAGGGTTGGCCGTATCAGGGGCCGGATTAGCGAGAAAGTTGTATTGAGTCATGTCCCAAACGACACGGCCGGCCGAATTCGTTATGATCAGGCTTGCCTCGTAGGCAATTCGGCCGTTAAGGGCATTGGCCAACTCGTCTGTCACGTCGGCAACCGGACCTAGTCTGGTCGGGGTGTTAATCGTTTTGGTTGCTCGAGTCGCCTCATTAGGTCTTGACGAGTTGTCTCCTGACAATGGGAGCTGCCGGAATAGAACAATACTCAACACCAGAGCCACAATGAAGCCTAACAAAATTTTTCGTTTTCGCATCTTTTCCCTCCTGTGTATAATAAGACATTTTGATTTGTATTAAACACGTGGCGAACGGAAGCTATTAAATTACCCGATTGCGATGGACCGTGTGGATCAAAAAAAACATAACAAGGGCAGGGTGTGGAGTTATTGCTTCGTGATGTAACAAATCAAGGTAAAACTCAGGTTAATGATAAGAAAGTAAATTGCGGACCTGTTAATTCTTGATTGTTGTCTTGGACCGGGTAAACAAGGACAATTGCTGTGGCTGTTTGATTTGTTTGGCCCGTTTCCCGGCGGCCGGAGCCGGCTGGTGGAGCAGTCCTTTTTCTATTTGGCGGAGGAACGGGCAGATGGGGTCACGCCGTTGTTGACCGTAAAGGAATCGCGACCGGGCGCGGGTGAGGTAGAGGAGGGAGCCGGCCCGAGTCAGGGCAACGTAAAAGAGGCGGCGTTCCTCGGCTTCGTCGGCGGCCGGTCGATTCTCAGGACGATATGGGATAATGTTGTCCTC
Organism: Deltaproteobacteria bacterium; assembly: GCA_015233355.1. Lineage (GTDB taxonomy): Bacteria > Desulfobacterota > JADFXK01 > JADFXK01 > JADFXK01 > JADFXK01. The sequence goes on from JADFXY010000006.1 coordinate 6,504, forward strand.
TAACCCGACGATGAACACAACTTTGAATTCGAGGCCCTTGGCGCTGTGCATAGTCAGCAGAGAAACTTTTTCGGCCGTGAAGTCGAGTTCATCAACTTCGGCCAAGGGGGCCTCGCCGGCCTTTTGGAAGGGAATCCCGGCCTCGCTCAAAGCTTGCTCAAGCGGTCGGGATAAGGCATGCAACCGGTAGAGGATGGCAATATCGGAAAATCCCACGTCCAGGCGCTGAGAATACCGGCTGGCCCGGCTGGTTTCAAGTGATAGATGGCTGCTGCCGCCGATTAGAGTAATTATCTCCTTGACCACGAAGTCCGCCTCGGCCCGGTCGTTGGAAAAATCGGCCAGGCTGATCATTTGCTCCCCGGCGATTCCGGAGACGACTTTGATCCGGTCCTTATCCCTGTTGCGTTGAATGACTTGATGGGCCGCATCCAGGATGTTATCCGAGGAACGGTAATTCTTGGTCAAACGAATGATCTCGGCCTGCGGGTAGTCAGTGATAAATTGCCGGAAATATCCGGCATCAGCTCCGCGGAAGCCATAAATGGCCTGGTCGGGATCACCGATAACCAGCAGGTTGGGCCGGTCTCCGGAGCATAGGAGTCTAAGCAGGGTGAACTGGGAATAATTGATATCCTGGTATTCATCCACCAAAATGTGCCGGTAGGATTCTTGGATGGATTTCAATCGGGTCGCGTCTTCCTGGAGAAGTTTCACTGCCTGATGGATCAGATCGTCAAAGTCTAAGGCGTTGTCTTCCTGTAACTTAAGGTCATAAGCCGTCAACAGGGCCAGTAGTTCTTTATCTATGGTCGAATCCGCGGCCGGGGGCCAGGCCAGTTGTTGTTTCAGCCCAGACACCAGGTCGACCAATTCGCGGGGCCGAATGGGTGTGCCGTGGGTGATTTGCCGAGCCAGGGCCAGGCGGGTATCCTCATCTATGATCCGGTAATCCCGGCGGGAAGATAGAGACAAAATGTGCCCGGCCAGGGCGTGGAAGGTGCAAACGGTAGGAAAATTATCCGGATAAATATCGAGAAAGTTAGTCGCCCCAGGAGAGAAGGAGTTAAGCAGAGAATGGGAAGTTAACTCCGGGGCAGGATTGTCCGAGCCTGGTTGAGGGACCTGCGCTTTAATTCGGTGGGCCATTTCGGCCGCGGCTTTGCGAGTGAAGGTGATGGCCAGAATTTCTTGGGGCCTGGCCAGACCGCGCTGGATTAAGTAGGTAACTCGGGAGGACAGGGTTCTGGTCTTGCCGGTGCCGGGCCCGGCCATAATGAGCAGAGGACCCGGCGGTAAAGTGACGGCCCGCTGCTGGTCCATATTCAATGGCCCCAGGATGGGGTCGCTATGGCTATAACATGGATTTAGACGAAAGTCGGAGACGCGGTTAGCTTGGCTTTTTAGAGACTTGGTGGCGGAGTGGGAAGCAGGCTGCGGGTTGATAAGCGTCGGCAGGCCGGACTTCTTCATTTTCCTTTGACCGGCCGGGGTGGCCAACAACCGGCCCTGGCCCCGGAGCGCGGTTTTTTCGCCCGGACTAAACACGTCAATCACACCGTATTCTCCGTCAAAACCCGCTCTGGACGAGACGCGTCCTTGCCGCATGTTCATAATCCCCCGGGCCAGCAGAGGACCTCCGGCTTTGGTCAAGTCTTCTTCCGGCACCCCAGTCAGGATGTCTAATTCAGGACCGAGAAGGAGCAACAGCCGATAGTATTCGGCGGTAACTTGTTTGGACTGGGAGCCAACGTCTAAGATTTGTCCGACAATTTCGGGTAATGCCAGAATGTGGCGGTAGTCCGCGGCAGCATCCGGACGGAATCCGGCCGGGCGGTCCGCCAGGGTCATAACCCGGTTCATAACGCCAACGGTCACCGGACGGCCGCACACCGGGCAATTGCCGGAATTAGTTCTGGTCTCTTCCGGATCCAGCCGAACATGGCAATGGCGGTGGCCATCGAGATGGTATTTGCCTTCTTCCGGAAAAAACTCCAGCGTACCCAAAAAACCGGCCGGGACGCCACCCGTTATGGCCGAAGTCAGCCCCGCGTATGATGGAGCACCGGAAATCAAATTAACCTCGCGGCCGAGCATGGCCGGTGAATGGGCATCGGAATTTGACACCAGGGTATATCGGTCCAGGGCGCTGAGCCGCCAGTTCATGAGCGGGTCTGATGATAGTCCTGTTTCCAGAGCGTGGATCTCGCCTGTTAGATCCTCGTAGCATTCTTCAATCTGGTCAAACCCGCTTTTTGACCCCAGGATGGAAAACCAGGGGGTCCAGATGTGGGCCGGGATAACCAGAGCCTCCGAAGTGGTGTGCAATACGAGTTCCAGCAAGTGTCTGGCATCGAGCCCCAGGATCGGGCGGCCATCCGAGACGATATTTCCGATGGCAGCCAGACGTTGATTGAGCCGCTTGACCGCTTCGAGATGGGGCATCAGCAAGAGGGTGTGGACCTTCCGAACCCGGCCAAGTTTTTTATAGATGCTGGAGATTTCAGCGGTCAGGACAAATGAAACCGAGCCGCCGGGGGCTGCATATTCATCTCCGCCGGCCGCGCTAAGGGACAAGCCGGGACGGAGGCGGAGGAGACCAGGGGCGTCCGGGTCGGGAATCAGTGAGCTTTCAATCTCGGCCACCCAGCCGGGGTGAGTGCAGTCACCCGTCCCGACCACCCGAATGCCCTTCCGCCGGGCCCATAATTCCAGGTGAGGCAGGTTCATGTTCTTGGCCGTAGCCAGCGAAAAGTGCGAATGAATATGCAGATCAGCTAAATACATATTTTCGGTGGATAGTCTAGGGCCGACGGATGATTCCGAGAGGGGAAGAGAAGCCGTCATTTGATTAGTTCCCAGGTCGGGCCGTTAGGGGTGTCGATGATGTGGATTCGACCGGCTCGGAGTTGGTCGCGATATTCGTCGGCCAAATCAAATTTCTTCTCCTGCCGGGCCAGCTCCCGTTTCTGAACGAGCAAGGCGGCGTCAGGACTTAGCTCGGCGTTTTCGAATTCCATGACGCGAAGAACGGTATCAAATCCTTGGAGCAGCTCGAGTACCCGGTCGCGGCCTACTTGATCGAGTTTGCCTTTGGTGATCAAAGGGTTGGCCTGCCGAATAAATCTGAAGAGAGCGGCCAGGGCCCCGGAAATGTTGAGATCATCGTCCATGTGTTGGGTGAACTGGGTCTTGACGTCGTAGATCATCTGGTCCAGTTCGGCAGCCCTTTCACCTAAAGGGGCGAACCCAAGCCGGCGGATGAATTCGTCGAGCCGGGCCAAAGTCCGACCGGCGGCATCAAGGGTCGGATAAGAAAAATTCATTGGTTTTCGGTAGTGTTGAGACAGGAGCAAAAACCGGACCAACCGGCCTGTGTATCCCCGATTCAGGACCTCCCGCAAGGTCACCGAATTTTCCTGCCCGGGGACCATCTTCTTGTCGTTGACCGTGACCAGTTCGTTATGTAGCCAATACCGGACGACCCGATGTCCGCAATCCGCTTCGGCGATGGCGACCAGGTTTTCATTGTGTGGGAAAATCAGATCGGCGCCGCTGGTGTGGATATCAACCGTCTCGCCCAGGTGTTTCATGCACATAGCCGCGCATTCGATATGCCAGCTCGGCCGGACATTGCCCCATTCCGTCTTGTAGAAGATGCCGCGCTTTAATTCACTCAGGGTACTTCGTTTGAGCAGGGTGAAATCTCTGGGATTATCCTTTTCGTAATCATCGAGATCCACCGTTTTGCCCACCTGGATCTTTGACAGGTTGACCCGGGACAGTTTTCCATAATCCCGAAACCGGGAGATATCGTAGTAAACGGACCGGAATTTTTCGTAGGCGAACCCTTTTTCCACCAATTTACGGGTCAGTTCCACCATATCCTCAACGTGCTCACTGGCCCGAGGGTGTCCATCGGCCCGTTGGATGCGGAGGGCGTCCAGGTCTTGATGAAATTCTTCGGTAAACCGGTCGGTAAATTCCCTCAGGCCAAACCCGGCTTGCTCTGAACCGTCAATGGTCCGGTCATCCAGATCGGTCACGTTCATGATGTGTTTGACCAGGAGTCCTTTTGAGTTAAGGTAGCGCTTGACCAGGTCGGCGAAGACGAAGCGGCGGCATTGATTCAGATTGCACAGGTTAAAGACGGTGGGACCACAGGTATACATGGTTACCTGTGGGGGATAAGCTGGGTAAAAATCCTCTTTTTCGCGGCTGGTGGTGTTGTAAAACTGCATCACCGGTTTTTCTTTGGCCTGGAACAAGGTGGTGCTCAGGTAGCGCTCGCCGCCATCCGCCAAAAGGACAACCACAACGCCTTCGTCCATCTGCCGGACTTTTTTAAGGGCGATAGCCATGGCCGCCCCGGCGCTCATGCCCACGAACAAACCTTCTTGTTTGGCTAATTGTCTGGCCATTTCAAAGGCTTCTTCATCGTCAACATTGATAATTTCATCGATTTCCCGTTTGTCGAAGATGCCGGGTTTGTATGATTCTTTCATGTTTTTGAGGCCCTGGATCTTATGCCCCAGGTAGGGTTCGACGCCGATAATTGAAATAGCAGGATTAAATTCTTTCAAAGCCCTGGCCGTGCCCATCAGCGTCCCGGTGGTGCCCATGGTGGCCACAAATGCGGTTACCGCCCCGTTGGTCTGGGCCCAAATCTCCGGGCCGGTGCCCAGATAGTGAGCCATCGGGTTATTCGGGTTGTTGAATTGATCGGGGCAATAGTATTTGTGTGGTTCTTCTCTGGCCAGATGATAGGCGACTTCAATGGCCCCATCGGTGGACAGCCGGGCGGGAGTCAGTTGGATGTCGGCTCCAAAGGCTTCCAGGATTTTGCGGCGTTCGATGCTGGCTGATTCGGCCATCAGCAACAGTAACCGGTATCCTTTGACGGCCGAGACCAGAGCCAGACCGATACCGGTGTTGCCGCTGGTGGCTTCAATGATAATTTTATCTTTGGTTAGTTCACCTGTTTTCTCAGCCGCTTCGATCATACATAGGGCCACCCGGTCTTTGACCGATCCGCCGGGATTACTGCTCTCCAGCTTGGCCAGCAGGGTGACTTTTTTGTTGGGGTTGAGCCGGGTAATGGGGACGAGTGGGGTGTTCCCAATGCGGTCAAGGATATTGTTTCTGCCGTTATTCATTCCGTTAGTCCTCGCGTGTTGATGTCAGCCCTACAGGAATACTAAAAACTAGCAAATATTTCAACAAAATTTTACGGCCGGAAGACGATTGCCGGAAAAATGATGATCAGGTAACCAGGGCCGGGACCCTTGCCGGATGCCGCGACAGAGGGCCAAGGAAAATGGGGTGTTAAAGTTGACCATCCGGTGAAAGAAATTGACCGGCGCGACAATGCCATATATAATAACATGAGTTCGGTGAGTTTTTTTAATTAAGTACCAGAAATGTATCCACAGATTTCGCAGATTAACGCAGATGGAAAGGAGTCACAGATCTATTTTGGCCCTAATCTGTGCAAATCTGTGCAATCTGCGGATTGAATCATTGACCTTGATGATAATCGCTAACGGTTACGCTCAGAACCGTCAATTAAGGCCGGGCCAAGTATAACGGCTCGTGGAGGGAAGGCAGATGGACTTGTTATCACAGCCAAGATATCCGGAATTTGATCTGACGGAGATGATTAACGGGGAGGAGATAATGGGGCCGAGTCCATTTCTTTATCATCAACAGATTGTCTCTAATTTATATCTTTATCTGAGGCTGTACGTAGACGCACAGGACTTGGGAAAAGTCTACATCTCTCCCTTAGATGTTATCTTTGAAGAAAAAGTCAACGTGCTCCAACCTGATGTTATTTTTATCAAGAAAGAGAATTTAGCCATAGGCCGGGACTGGATTCGGGGTGTTCCCGATCTTGTGGCCGAGGTGGTATCCAAGGGAACAGTGGTCCGGGATACGGTCACCAAGAAGGAAATCTATCTAAAATATCAGGTTCCGGAATATTGGATCATCATGCCGGAAATGGAGTCGGTGGAAGTGTTTGTATTGGAAAAAGCCGGTTATGAATTGTTTTCCGCAGCCGAGATAGAGGGACTGGTCCGATCAAGGGTTGTCGATGGATTTGAGATTGACATAAAGAAGCTCTTGCAGCCGTAAAGACCGTCGGCTTCTCCGCTGCTCATTTTATATTTTGGGGGCCTCTTTCTTCGGTTCAGAGGCCCTTTTCGCGGCCAAGGAATTTTAATGAGATTGTCCTGGGGGAGAAGGACAAAAGCCTTGTCTAGTTCGGCGGCGTATGCTAATACATCAAAAAACACTCAGGCGAAGCAGGGCATAATTTGACATTATCAAGGAGTAACATCTATGGGCAAGGGCCTGAATAAAGTGATGATCATTGGACGTCTGGGGAAAGATCCCGAGGTCAGGTATACCACCGCTGGGACGGCGGTGGCCTCCTTCACCGTAGCCACGGATGAGTCATGGACCAACAAGGAAGGGCAGCGGGAAGAGAGGACGGAATGGCACCGGATCGTCGCCTGGGGCAAACTGGGCGAGACCTGTGGCAAGTACCTGACCAAGGGAAAGCTGGTGTACTTGGAGGGCAGACTTCAGACCCGTGACTGGACAGACCAGAATAACGTGAAGCGGTACACCACCGAGATAGTTGCCTTGGATATGGTGATGCTGAGCCCTGGGGCCGGGGGCCGGGACGCGTCTTATGAGCCTCCTCCACCGGATTCGGAATTTCAATCGCCCAAAGGCAGATCGGCGGCTCCTAAACCGGAAGAGGAAGATGATATCCCTTTCTAAGCCGGGGATAGAACCAAACGTTATAAATGGTCCAGCTCCGCCACCAGAGTCAGGAACTCTTTGGACAGCCGGTACCGGTCGATAGCCTCCTGGAGATCCAGCCAATTTTTCCAGATGGCCATCCATTCCCGGTTATACCAATAACAGGCCGGCCGTCTAGGCTCTTTGGTCAGGGCCTGATATTCCAGGTATTCTTCCAGGCAACCAGGGCAAAAGGTAAAGGGAGTACCGGGATCCTGGATGTCGATGTCCGTCTTTTCGATATGAATTCCACACTTCGCGCACCTCATGGAGCAGTTGGCGCAGGTCAGGAATTTTCTGACGGATTCGATTTTCCGGGCGGCATCAGAGGCGGCCCGTTTTTCTTTGTCCCGGCAGACTCTGCCAGATATGCTTATGATCTCAGCCATTTGTTCACCGTGTCAGGGGTTCGGGTCAGGGACTATGATTAATTTTAATTATATCATGACCGTGAGTTTCCGTCAAGCATCACCATTTTAGGGGAAGGGCGGCGGGATAAAAAATCTTTTGCCGCGCCTGCTCTGTCAGATCCACTGAAGGCGTCTCCGCGATTCCCGCTGGTGTGCGTTGGACTTTTGGAGGAGGTCGGCCGGACCCAAACATAACTATATCTATCCGTTATTTAACATTTTTATGCGATGGTCCGGCTATATGTCGATGAAAATAGTTCCCCGACCGTGGCTGGTGTGGTATATCTACCGGATCAGCCGCCAGACCGTCACTCCTTCAGTGGAGAAAGATTTGCGCCGCAACGGACGAAGATTCATTGTCATCTGGTCCGGCCAGGGAAAAGATACGAATGACCGGGAGATTGACTCCGGGCCCGTTTTCTCGGCTGCGGTTAGGCCTTGCCGGTCCGGCCGGGCCTGATGTGGTGTCCAACTTGTATCTGTGGGGTTCGTTTGAGTATGAAGTCAATTCTCGTAGCCACCGGCGACCGGAAGGCTGCAGATGGGATTAAAGCCTGCTTAGGTGTTGAATACAAGGTAGACTTGACCAGTGACAAGAACTCGTGCCATGAAATGTTCCGGCGCAAGCGCTACGAGTTCGCTTTCGTTGACATCGCTTTTTTGACCAATGGTTCTTCGGGGGAGAGCCGGCCGAATTACAAGCAAGCCTTGCAGCCTTTCTGGAAGTCATGCCCGTCCGCGGATATTATTATCATCTCTCCCCAGGAGAAGATCAGAGAGGCGGTTTCCGCGGTTAAGGCCGGCGCGAGCAACTATCTGACCTATCCACTAGATCCCGACGAGATCAGATACGTTGCGGAAGGTCTGACTGAGTTTCAGAAAATTCAATCCGAGTTACATTATCTCCGGGATAGCTCCTGGCGGGCCGAGATTCCTGACGGCGTGTCGACCAACTCCCGGTTGATGATGGATGTTTTTGAGAAAGTGAAATCAGTCGCGCCCACCAAGACGACGGTTTTGCTGACGGGCGAGACAGGCACGGGGAAAGGCGTTGTCGCCAAGATGATCCACTCTCAAAGCAACCGGGCCGACAAGCCGTTTATCGCGGTGCACTGTGGGGCCATCCCCGACAGCCTGGTGGAGAGCGAATTATTCGGCCATGAGAAAGGGTCATTCACCGGGGCGGTCCGCCGGAAGCTGGGTAAGTTCCAGATCGCCGATGAGGGCAGTATCTTTCTTGACGAGATCGCGACGATTTCTCCCTCCACCCAGATAAAAATGCTGCAGATCCTCCAAGAACGGTGGTTTACCCGTGTCGGTGGAGACGCGGCCATCGCCACCGATGTTCGGGTGGTCGCCGCAACTAATGTGGACCTGAAGGAATTGTGCCGGGAAGGGGCATTCCGGACCGACCTTTTCTATCGGTTGAATGTCTTTCCCATCGAACTGCCGCCGTTACGAAAACGGCCGGAAGATATCCCGCTTCTGGTGGAGATATTTTTAGAACGGCTTAATCGAACCTATAACAAAGACATTAAAGACATCGATTCTGAAGTGCTGGAGGTCCTCAAGTGCTACTCCTGGCCCGGTAACATCCGGGAACTGGAGAATTTGATCGAACGGGCTTATATCCTTGAAAAAGGAGCGCTTCTTACGCCCGAAAGCTTCCCCAGTGAACTATTTACTCTCGAGCCGCTGGGAACGGGTGGAACCAACAACAAGACCCTGCCCAGTTTGGCTGAGGTCAGAAAAAGGGCGGTGGAGCAGGCTGAAAGGCGCTATCTGCTGGAAGTGATGGCCATCAACAAGGGACGAATCGATCAAACAGCCGCCGCGGCTGGAGTCACCACGCGTCAACTGCACAATATTCTAACCAAATGCGGTTTGCACAAGGAAGACTTTAGATAATCGTCCCGCCATGACGCCGCGCCGTTGGATACCCGCCTTTCGTCGTTTTCTTTAACCCACCGATCAAAAGCACAACCACAAAGGACGCAGAGAAGAGAGATGATCCTGGCGTGGCTGGTGTCGAAGAACCCAAAACACCGGAGCAGACATGAAAACTGAGCATAAGGCTATTGTCCTTTCGGTCGTTTTTGGGCTGGCGGCCTGGGTGGTGGATGCCCTGGCCGGTTATCTATTCTTTTATTCCCAATCCTTCCTAGACAATCTGTTGTTGCAAATTCATCCCCACGAAATTTATCATCGTCTGGTTGTCTCCGTTTCCTTTTTGCTATTCGGACTTATCTGGTTTCGGGTCGAGAATAAGCGGCAGGCCCTAAAAGATTCGTTAGACCGGCAAGCGGAGTGGTGGCGGGCGATGTTGTCCAATATCGGCGACGCGGTCATGGCTGTGGACAATTCATCAAGGATAGTCTTCATGAATCCGGTGGCGGAAGAGCTTACCGGGTGGTCATTTTCAGACGGCCGGGGCCGGCCCGAAGAGCAGGTTTTTCAAATCATCAATGAATTTACCCGGCTGCCGGCTGAGAGCATCGCCGACCGGGTATTACGGGACGGGGCAGTCGTGGGATTGGCCGACCATACCGTGCTCATCACCCGGACCGGGCAGGAAATCCCGATAGATGACAGTGCGGCCCCGATCCGGGACACCGGCGGGTCGGTCCGTGGGGTGGTCCTGGTCTTCCGAGATGTTACAGCCCGCCGTCGAGGGGAGGAGGAACTTCGGAAAAGTGAAGCCCGGAATCAAGCCATGTTTGAAAACATGAGCAATGCCGTGGCCGTGTTCAGGGTGGAGGACGATGGCCAAGATTTTATTTTTGTCGACTTCAATCGGGCCGGTGAGCAAATCGAAAACATCAACCGGGAGAATGTCCTGGGGCGAAGTGTCCTGGAAATATTTCCCGGTATAGGCGAATTCGGTTTGCTTGACGTGTTTAAGAGGGTCTGGGCCACAGGGCAGCCTGAACATTATCCGGCGGCCTGGTATCAGGATGACCGGGTGGCCGGATGGCGGGAAAACTATGTCTACAAGTTGCCGTCTGGAGAAGTTGTGGCGGTTTACACCGATGAAACCCGGCGCCGATTGGCCGAAAAAGCCCTGAAACAAAGTGAAGCCCGCTATCGGACACTTTTCAATGGGAGCAATGATGGGGAATTTGTTTATGGGTTGCATCCCGATGGGACCACGACTAAGTTTATCGAGGTTAATGAAGTCGCCTGCCTGAGTCTGGGCTATTCCCACCAAGAATTATTGAATTTGAGACCGGAACAAGTGTGGGTGTGGCCGGATTCGGACGATAATGGTGGTATAACCAGGAAGCTTCTATCTAATCGACATGTTCTATTTGAAGCGGAGATCTTGGGCAAAGATGGGGCTAAGAAATTGGTCGAAATCAACGCCCATTTGGTTTATCTCCACGACCAACCCGCAGTGCTGGCTACGGCGCGGGATATTACCGAACGAAAACAGGCGGAACAGCGGCTCATAGAGAGCGAAGAGCGCTATCGTACGGCCATTGAGAGCTCCAGTGACGGTGTGGTCATTGTCGAAGGCGATACCTTTATCTTTGTCAACCAGAGAATGGCCGAGATACTGGGGTATAATCGGCCGGGAGACATTCTGGGTCATAAAATATCCTTATTTATCCATCCCGAGGACCGAAGCCGGGTGATTGATTATGCTCACAGAAGACAACAAGGCCAAGGAGCTCCATCGCGATATGACTTACGGGCTTTGAGGACGGACGGATCAATAGTTTATATCGAACTTTCAGCGGCTATGATTACTTATCATGGCCGGCCGGTCTCGTTGGGCTTTATCCGGGATGTTACGGCCCGGAGGCAAACGGAAGAAACTATCGAACAGGAAAGGCAACGACTTTCAATCATCTTAGACGGAAGTCCGGTCCCGACGTTTGTTGTTGACTGCAATCGCCTGGTCATGTTGTGGAATCGGGCGTGTGAGGATTTGACCAAGATACCCAAAGAGAAAGTCATTGGCCGGCCGGTTGACTCAGGGATTTTTTATTCGGGTTTGCATCGTCCCGTCTTGGCCGATCTGGTTTTGGCTATGGACGAAGAAGCGATCATGTTGCTGTACGGAGATAAGAACGTCACCAGAAGCTCCACCATTCCCTGGGCGTTTGAGGCCTCAGATGAATTGATCATCGGCGGCATCAAGCGAAATGTTTATTACCAGGCCGCCCAGTTACGTGACTCGCAAGGAAACGTTATCGGCGTCATCGAGACGGTGCAGGATGTGACCGAGCGGGCATTACTGCAACGACAATTGGAGCAAGCCCAGAAAATGGAAGCCGTCGGGACTCTGGCCGGCGGGGTGGCCCATGATTTCAACAATATTATTCAAGCCATCAAGGGTTATTCCCAATTGCTCCTGATGGACAAGGAAGAATCAGACAGAGAATATGAAGAATTAAGGGCGATCGAAGAGGCTGCAACGCGGGCCGCGGAGTTGACCCAGGGGCTGCTCACCTTCAGCCGGAAGCTGGAAAGCAAACTTCGGCCGATCTCGCTCAACGACGAGGTGGCCCAGGTGGTCAGGTTATTGAAGAGAACCATTCCTAAGACGATCAAGATCGAGTTGTGCCTGGCCGATGACCTGAAGATCCTTAATGGTGATCCGGCCCAAATTGAACAGATTATTATGAACCTGGCGGTAAATGCCAAAGACGCCATGCCCGATGGCGGCATATTGGCGATCAGCACCCAAACCGTTCTGTTGGAAGAAGAAGTGGCTAAAATCAGCCCGTATATGAAAGCCGGTGAATACGTCTTGTTGACTGTCCGAGACTCCGGCCATGGCATGGCCCAAGAGACTATGGAGCACATCTTTGAGCCGTTCTATACCACTAAGGTGGTCGGGCAAGGTACGGGATTGGGATTATCCGTTGTTTATGGTATTGTCAAGAACCATGGCGGGGTCATTACCTGCCGCAGCGCGCCGGGAAAGGGGACTTCTTTCGACCTATATTTTCCAATCATTGCGCGGCAGGTCTCGCCTGTGGATCAAGACCAAAAAGATTTTCCCAGGGGTGGCCGGGAAACAATTTTGTTGGTCGACGACGAAGAGTATGTAGTAGGTGTAACAAAATCAATTTTGAACAAGTTCGGGTACACCGTCCTGACCGCCGCAAACGGTTTGGAAGCGATTCATGTTTACCAGCGTGATTTGGCCGATATTGCCTTGGTTATCCTGGATCTGAATATGCCGGAAATGGGCGGCAAGGAGTGCCTGGCCAAAATACTAAAGATCAACCACCAGGCTAAAGTTTTGATTGCCAGCGGTTATTCCAAGCATACGGATCTGGACGCTGCGCTCCGGTCAGGGGCCCGGACAATACTGAATAAACCCTATAATGTCAGCGAAATGCTCGAGACGATCCGGGGCATTTTAGATGCCGACTAAGCTTTTTGAGGATGCCGGTCAATGTCAGGGCCGTGAGACTCAGCTTCAAAGAAAAATCCCAAGGCAAAGGACATAGAGAATAAAAAGAGGACACGGAGGACTGCCGGCCACAATTAGCGCAGGTAGACGCAATACGCGCCGCCGGCGCTAATTTTTTTTAGTTCATCCGGCTATCCTTGATGGGCGGGCGGTGAAGTTCAGCCCTATCTAATTCAATTGATTTAACTCTATAAATAGTGTAGGATAGGTTGCGGATAAGAAGATGGTCCCAGGCATCGCCGGAGTTTCACCCATAATTCTTTTTCCCTGACGTAACGATCAATCCTGTGAATAGCAAAAAGTAGATACAGTCCATAGCTCTTAATGCGGAGGGCGCCCGATGAAAAATAAAATGGTTTCACCGGTGAAGAATAGCGTCAACAAGTATGTTTGCTTATTCATCTTCATTTGGACCGCGGCCATAGCCGTTTCGCTGGCATGGAACGTTTCTAAAATAAAAGAAGAATATCTAACCATCATTCAAACAAAAGCCCGTGATATAATTCAAACTAATAGAATGTATAGGAAATGGAATGCATCCATGGGGGGCGTTTATGTTAATGCCACACCACAGACACCTCCCAATCCGTATTTATCACATCTTCCAGACCGTGACCTGGTTCTTCCTTCAGGTAAAAGACTCACTTTAATAAACCCGGCTTACATGAGTAGACTGGTTTTTGACATTCACCTTAAAGATATCAATATGAAAGGTAGAATTACCGGGATCAACCCACTTAATCCTAATAACGCTCCCGACGCTTGGGAAAAGGCGGCTTTAGCCTCATTTCGGGACGGAAAGGACGAAGTGAGTACCATCCAAGAAGTAGGAACCGAAACATATATAAGGCTTATGATCCCTTTCTATATCGATCAATCATGTTTTAGGTGCCATCCCGATAGAGGATATAAAGTAGGTGACCTCCAAGGCGGAATAAACATCACTCTGCCGATCACGACTTTGATCGATCTTCAACAAGCTAGAATTAAAACCCTTTTGTCCGGTCATGGGATATTTTTCATTGTTGGTCTTTTCGGAATCATAATGGCTGGCAGGAGGATTTCAGGTCAGATCAGGAAAATTAGGGAAGAAGAGGACAGGTACCGGAAAATTTTTGAGACAAACCAAGCAATTAAGTTGGTTATAGATGCCTCTGACGGGTCCATCGTTGAAGCAAATAAAGCAGCCTCTACTTTCTATGGATATACCATAGATGAACTTACTGATAAAAAACTATATGAAATAAACATGCTTAACCCAGAAGAACTTCAGCTTGAAATTACAAATATTATATCGGAAAAGAAACTCAACTTTATCTTCAAACATCGCCTTGCCTCCGGCGAAATAAGGGATGTCGAGGTCTTCTCCAGTCCGGTTCAAGTCGCCGGAAAAATGCTTTTGTATTCAATAATTCATGATATTACCGAGCGCAATCGGGCAAGCGAAGCATTAACGGAAGCTTATCAATCTGTTGAACGGGAGGTTGCTGAACGTACTTCTCAATTAACCATTGCGAATGAATCACTCAATAAAATAAATACATCCCTGCAATGGGAGCTGAATATCTCTCAAGCGATATCCGGACTTTACGAAAAACTGACCTCTCCTGAGACTACCGTCGCCGGCATAGCCAACACCGTATTGAATTACTCCAAACTATTGACCGGCAGCGAGCATGGCTATGTGAGCTCCATTGATCCGGTTACAGGGGATAATGTCGGACATACAATGACTGAAATGATGGCTGATAAATGTCAAGTCTCGTCTGAGAATCAACGGATTTATTTCCCACGTAATAAAAATGGAGCCTACGAAGGCTTGTGGGGACACTCTCTAAATACCTTTCAGGGTTTTTTTACTAATTCTCCCTATACCCATGAGTCATCTAAGGGTATTCCCCAAGGGCACATACGCTTGAAAAATTTCCTGTCCGTGCCTGTTTTTGTTAAGGAGAAATTAATAGGACAAATTGCCTTAGCCAATAAAGATGAAGATTATTCAGAAAATGACTTTCAAGCCGTAAAACAGATTTCTATGTATTACGCCCTGATCCTGCAAAGAAAGATGGCGGAGGAGGCGCTTCAAGTTTCACTGACAAAGTACCAAACCCTTTTCGAGTCTTTCCCGTTGGCGATCACGGTATCGGATAAAAAGGGCAACATTCTGGAAACCAATCAGATGGCTGAAACAATCCTCAGCGTTCGGAAAGAAGATCATGAACAACGTAGGCTTGATGATCCTAATTGGAAAATTCTTCGACCGGATGGAACACCCATGCCGGCTGGAGAATATGCCGCGGTCAGGGCGTTAAAAGAAAATCGCCTCATACAGGGTATAGAAATGGGGCTCGTCAAAACACCAATGGAAACTGTTTGGTTAAACGTCACCGCAGCTCCAATCCCTATGGCCGAATACGGAGTAATTGTTATTTATAACGATATGACCAAACACAAACTTTTAGAAATATCCAGAAATGAACTCTTAGCCCAACGCCAAGCCATCCTTGAAAGTGTTCCTATCGGGATCGCCTATTTGATCAACAGGAGATTCATCTGGTGCAACTCCAGGATGGCTGAGCAGTTTGGTTACAGCCTTGAGGAATTTGTCGGCAAGACAACGGAATTTCTTTATCCTTCAAAGGAAGACTATGAAGAAATCGGCAGCCAAGCTTATCCGATTCTGAATAGAGGAGAAACATTTGTCACGGAAAGATTGATTAAACGCAAAGACAACACCTTAACCTGGTGTTTTATGTCTGCCAAGGTAATTAATCCAGACAACCCATCGAACGGCTATCTTTGGATAATTGACGACATATCCAAGCGAAAGAATGATGAAGAAGCACTAATTAAGGCAAGGGAGGAGGCCTTATCAGCCAACCGGGCCAAGAGCGAATTCCTGGCCAACATGAGCCATGAAATCCGGACCCCCATGAATTCCGTTATGGGCTTTGCCGATCTGCTCATCAGGAGTCAATTGGACAAGAAACAGCTTGAGTTCGCTTCTGCCATCAAGCAGGCTTCCAGATTAATGATGTTTATACTAAATGACATCTTGGACATTTCGAAAATAGAAGCCGGGAAGCTTGAGTTGGAGTCGATCATCTTCAATTTATATGATCTTTGCGGCCAGGTAATCGAAGCATTTAAAGTGCTAGCTAATAAGCGGAGAATCGGACTACACCTTGAGATACCGCCGGATTTACGCGTTAAGCTGCATGGTGATCCAAACAGGTTACGACAGATCCTCATTAATCTGGTGGGGAACGCGGTTAAGTTCACTTCCAGCGGTTCTGTTGAACTAGTCGTAACTCAATGTGGAAACAACCTTTATTTTGGCGAGGCAAATACCATCACGTTGATTTTTGCGGTAACTGATACCGGTATAGGCATCCCTGCCGATCAAAGAGAAAAAATCTTTGACCCATTTACTCAGGTAGATACTTCGACAAGAAGGAAATATGGCGGCACAGGATTAGGATTGAATATCTGTAAGAAACTGGTTGCATTGATGGGCGGAGAGATTTGGGCAAAAAGCACCGAAGGAGTCGGATCAACATTTTACTTTACTGCGTGCTTTGAATTAGTTCATGATTCCGAATCCCCGTCCATAGGAAAGGAAAAAGAGCAGCCGATCTTCCTTCGTCCTTTAAGAATCCTCTTAGCTGAGGATGACGTCTTAAACCAGAGATTTGCCTCTGAGGTTCTGAGGACTCAAGGTCACTCGGTAGAAATAGCCATGGATGGGAAGGAAGTCATCAACAAGTTGACAACAAAACCGTTTGACCTGATCTTGATGGACATATCCATGCCCGACATGGACGGCATCGAGGTGACTAAAGTCATCAGAGGTTCTATATTAAATCTTTTCGACTCAAAAATTCCGATCATCGCTCAGACTGCCCACGCCTTAAAGGGAGACCGAGAGAGATTTCTTGAATCCGGCATGGATGGCTATATAACCAAACCCATCGATATAGATGAATTATCCACGGTGATAAGGCAAGTGATGCCTCAGTTTATTCTCAAAGATTATGAAAAAAAGGGTGAAGAAAGACCCATCGAATCTTGAAAAAGACATTGGAAATTTGGCTATAATCTTTGGCTTAATTGTTACTCCGGGCATGGGGTTAAGAATGAAAACCGGTTCAAAATCTATCCGGCGTCCATCAATGGTTAAAACTGAAAATTACCTATCTCAGTACATTTACCGTGTGGTCTCGGCGGCATTGGCCACATTCACGATCATGACCGCTTATCAGGTGGTTAAGTATATAATTCATCCGGATATGTCACTTTTTGTATCCAATGCCATCACTATTGTTTTTACTACACTTATAGCCACCGCTTTGTCTTATTTCATATTTAGAGGATACACCAGACGAGAGCGGCAACTGGTTAAAGAAATCCTCGAACGAAGCCACCTTGAGCTAGAACTGATGGAAAACCACCAGGCCCTTCAGGAGAGCAGCGAGCGGCACATCGGGATGTTCGAGAACGCACCGATAGGCATGTTTCATTCGCTCCCTGAGGGAAGATTCTTGATGGTCAATCCAGCTCTGGCCAAGATGCTGGGTTATAAATCCCCCCAGGAACTTCTTTCATCAATTACAAATATTGCCGAGCAATTGTATGTCGATCCTCCGAGGCGTTCCCAGGCCATAGATCTAGCTCTTCAACAACCCGGCTGGCTGGTCCAGCAAAATAGGTACAGGCGCAAGGACGGGAGGATTATCACGGGAAACCTGACCTTGCGGACCGTCAGGAACCTGGACGGCAGCGTGGCTTACCTTGAAGGATGGCTCGAAGATATTTCCAATATTAGAACGGCCGAAGAGAATCTTAAGAAACAAAATGAATTATTTAAAATTACCATAGAATCTCTCTCTCACCCTTTCTGTGTCTTGGATGCCAATGATTATACAATTCTACTGGCCAATTCAGCCAGCGGCTTAGATGAGAAGGTTAATACCGGGCTTTCGACATGTTATGCTGTTACCCACAAGCGAGATACTCCCTGCTCCGGTGATGAGCATCCATGCCCCATCATGGAGATAAGGAAGACCAAGAAACCGGTCAGGATGGAGCATATCCACTACACGAACGACGGAGCGGCAAGAGCAGTTGAAGTTCATGGCTATCCCATCCTGGATGACCAAGGTGAACTGTCCAGAATAATAGAGTATTCCATAGACATAACCGAGCGTAAGAACGCGGAATCGGCCTTGCAGAGGAGTGAGCAACGGTTAAACCGGGCCCAGGCAATCGCCAAATTGGGTAGTTTTGACCGTAACCTCTTGACCGGAGAAACGAACTGGTCTGATCAGTTTTACAGACTGTTAGGTTACGAGCCTGGTGAAATCCAACCGTCATCTGAGTTGTTCAGGGACGCTATCTCACTAGAGGATAGAGAACGGGTGATACCAATACTTGATTCCCTTGACGGCAAACCTGACATCGACTTAGAGTTTAATTTTGTCCGTAGAGACGGAGAGGCGAGAACTGCTCATTATTATTCCCAGACGACATATGATGAAGCCGGACGCCGAACCCATCGATTTGGAACTCTTCAAGATGTTACTGATAAGAAGCAAATGGAAGACGAACTGCGTCGGGCTAGAGAAGACTGGGAAAAGACTTTTGACGCCATTCCAGACCTGATCGCCATACTAGATTCAGAGCAACGGATCGTCCGGGGTAATAGAGCGATGACTGAGATGCTGGAACTATCCGGTCATTCGGCTAAGAATATAAAATGTTATCAATGTTTTCATCACACTGAGGAGCCTCCTGAATTTTGCCCTTATATCCAAACAGCTATGGACGGTCAGCTCCATTCTGAAGAAAAATTCATTGACCATTTAGGAAAACACTTTTTGGTCACCACTGCCCCATTGCACGATAACGCCGGTAAGTTAAGAGGATGTGTCCATGTCGCTCACGATATAACTGAACGGAAATCAGCGGAACAAGAGATCATTAAATCTCGAGCTATGGCAGAAGCGGCCAATAGAGCCAAAAGTGATTTTCTGGCTAATATGAGTCATGATCTTCGGACACCCTTAAACGGTATAATTGGCAGCTCGATTTTATTGTTTGACACCGGCCTGACGACGGAACAACGTGACTATGTCAAGATTATAGGGACCTCGGGTGAAGTTCTTCTTGAAATGATAAATGATATTCTAGACATCTCAAAGATAGAAGCCGGCAAAATGGACCTTGAAACGGTTCCTTTTGACCTTCGGACCCTCGTTTTTCATTCGTGTGAAATAGTCCGCCCCAGGCTGGAGGGCAGGAAAATTAATCTTAGCTATAGTATCGAGGAGGAGGGGGTGCCCCAAGTGCTTCGGGGTGATCCGGTCCGGTTTCGGCAAATTTTGATAAATCTTTTAGGCAATGCCGTCAAGTTTACGGAAGAGGGCACTATTGCGGTGTCATTAAGCGTTGAAGAGCTTATCGACAACAAATGTAAGATTCATTTGATCGTTAAAGACACCGGAATCGGCATTCCTACAAACAAACTTGAAGATATATTTGAACCATTTAAACAGGCGAAAAGATCCACCGCCCGGGCATACGGCGGTACGGGATTAGGGTTGGCCATTTGCCGACGGATCGCCGGTCTAATGGGTGGCTCAATCCGGGCTGAGAACAACCCTCCTGATCACAGGGGAGCCTCTTTCCATGTGACGCTGTGGATGGAGGTGGGGCAGGAAATCGAACTCATCGAGCAAACACCGGCGTCCAACCCGGCCGAACATGTGACCAAACGTATTTTATTGGTTGAAGATAATCTAGTTAATCAATTCATTACCAAGAAACTATTAGAGAAATTCGGACAGCAGGTCGAAATTGCGACAGACGGGCAACAGGCATTGGACCGGTCCTCTTCCGGTGAGTTCGACTTGATCTTGATGGACGTTGAAATGCCGGTCATGGATGGCCTGGACGCAACACGGGCAATTCGTGAAACTGAGAAAACAACAGGTAAACATATACCAATCATTGCTATGACCGCCTATGCCATGGGAGATGACCGCGAGCGTTGTCTGGCCTCGGGAATGGATGACTACCTGACCAAGCCGATAAATTCAGAAAAGCTTTTTGAGGTCATTAACAAGTTCGTCTCCATCCCTGGAGAACAATTTAGCCGACCGGAACTCTTTGGGATGAATGACCATCAAGCGTGGTCAACAGGGGATGACTTCAACCCGGTAGAATTATTGAAGCGTGCTTTTAATGATCATGACTTGGCCAAAGAGCTGTTAAGGATGTTCTTGGAATCCATACCTCCCCGGATATTCGATATCAAGGAAGCCGTTGACCATAATGACGCCGGCGCGTTGCTCCATGCCGCCCATTTTTTGAAAGGTTCGGCTGGGAACATCGCGGCCAAAGGCCTGTTTCAAACGGCACGCCAACTTGAGCAAATGGCCAAGGACGGTGATCTGACCTCTGCGGAGGAGACTTATCTCAGGTTAGAGAAAGAATTTAATAGATTGAAACCAATTTTACTTGAATTTATCCATAACTGAAAAATAACCAGCCTGAACGATCACAAAACGACACCCTTCAAGGGAGGGAAGCATGTTCTCTTTCTTTCATACTCTCAAGTTTCGGTTGATAATACTTATCCTGATTGCCATAGTGCCGGCATTAGGATTCATGATCTACACAGCCGGTGAACAACGGCTGCATGCTCTTGATATGATCAGAGAAGACACCCAGCGGTTGGCTCGCCTGGCCGCCGTCAATCAAGAACATTTCATTGAGGGAGCCCGCCAGCTTCTGATCGCCATGGGGCACATACCTTCAGTTATCGACGCCGATACCCGAACCTGTAATCCTTTTTTCTCCGAACTATTACCTCATTATCCACAGTACGACAACCTCTTTGCCGCCAAACCGAATGGAGAGCTTTTCTGTAGTGCGGTTTCTATTCAGAGCCCAACCAACTCCTCAGACCTCCAATGGTTCCGGGAAGCCATACGCACTCATGACTTTTCCCTCGGGAATTACGGGATAGGTCGGATTACAGATAAACCCAGAGTAGTACTTGCTTATCCTATCATCCAATCAGACCGAATTCAAGCGGTGGTCTGCGCCGCATTGGATATCGCTTGGCTCAATAAAATCGTAACTAAGACGCAAATTCCGGTGGGTGGAGAATATATTTTGATGGACCGCGACGGGACCGTCTTAGCCCATAACCCACATCATAATAACTTGGTCGGGAAAAGGTTTGACCAAACGACACTGGTCAAGACGGCTATTAGCCGACAAGATGGAGTTATTGAGGCTCCTGGACTTGATGGCGTAAACCGCATTTATGCCTATGCGGCGGTGCGCGAAACGGTTAAAGGCAAGGCTATCGGGCTTTACTTGATCATCGGTACTCCAGAGGAGGCCGCGATAGCCGCCATTGACCGGATTTTGGCCTATAACTTGATCGGGTTGGCATTAGTGACTATGTTGGCCACGCTGGTGGCCTGGTTCGGCAGCAACATATTTATCCTCCGCCGGGTACGCGCCCTGGTTGATGCAACCAAGAGACTCACCTCCGGTGATCTATCGGCCCGAACAAACCTTCAACATGTGCCGGGAGAGATAGGTGATTTGGCTCGTTCCTTTGACGAAATGGCTGATGCCCTGGAACGCCAAGAACATGAGCGGATGGAAGCCGACGAGTCTTTGAAAAGGGAAAGGGATAGTGCCAGATATTATCACGAAATCGCGGAGTATGAGAGAAAGAGGCTAAAGAATATATTAGATACGATTGAAGATGGTGTATGTATCGTTAACCGGGGCTATGAAATTGAATACCTCAACCCGTCCGGCTCTGGGAGGTAACGAGAACAGCGCTGATTTGCACATTTATGACAGATCCATCGTTGCAGCGGTGTCTAGTCTCAAAGCGGTCCCACCCTTGAGTGATAATGGTTTGAAGGTGTGCCCGGATCTGCTCCGGCGACTCTTTATATTCCAGATCGGCGATATGCATGGAGACCAAAGCCTCCCTGGAGTAGCCGCTCATAGCGCAGTAGGCGTCGTTGACTTCCAGGATCCGTCCGTCCATGTCCACTGCATAGAAACCATCCATTGACGTCCGAACAAGTGTTTGGTAGCGTTCATCACTTTTCCGTAGTTCCTCATCCGCTTGCTTTAACTCAGTGATATCGATCATTACCCCAAATGATCCGCAGAATATCCCCTCATTGTCAAAGATCGGTTGCCCGGACCCTATCGTGTGCACCGGGTTTCCGTCTTTCCTGATCAAAGTAATCTCATACCTGTCAGAGATACCTCTTTTCCTCTTCTGTTGTTGGTCAACAAAGACTGCCTGGTTGGTTTCATCCATAAACTCAGTCAGCTTCCGTCCGATGAGTTCGTCACTACTGCATCTCAAAATAGTACACATCATCGGATTAACATATTGAATATAAAAATTAACATCAGCTATTGCCAGCCCCTCATGCATGGTCTTAATTAGGGTCCGGAATTGCTTTTCACTTTTCAGTAAAGACTCCTCAACAATCTTTCGCCGAATTGTGTCATGTCGTAATTTCTTTTCCATGCCATGCTTATAGAGTGCCACCTGAATTGCCGCCTTAATCCCAGCGGCTTCAACCGGCTTCACGATGTATCCGTAAGGTTCAGTGATTTTTGCCCGTTCTAAAAATTCGTCCTGAGTATGGGCAGTCAGGTAGATAACAGGAATATCCAAACGAGACCGTATCTCCTGAGCCGCCTCGATGCCATCCATGTCGCCTTGGAGAACGATGTCCATTAAGACGATATCAGGATCAAGCTCTTCTGCCTGCTTGAGGGCTTCTGCCCCAGAGGACACGATGGAACATACATGATATTCCATTTGCTCAAGCCTGGTCCAGACATCCTTTGAAATGGGAGACTCGTCTTCGACAATCAGCATTCGTGTTGTTGATGGCATCTCAGTAACCTCTATGTGTTCCTCTTTGTCCAGTTATCGGTCTCCATATGTATATGGAAAATGATGAGGCCCGGGGTCTCCCCACCTTCGAGTCATACCAAAGAGATGAACCACCAGCATTCCGGTCGGCGGTCATTTCTGATCCAATACATTCCGAACGACTCTGGCAAAGTGATTTCTATCTATCGGCTTGAAAACGAATTCTCTGATGCCCATGTCTTTAGCCTTTTCTTCGGAAATCGATTCACTGAAGCCCGTGCAAAGTATTATCGGAAAATTAGGACGAATGGCGAGAATCTCTTTAGCCAGCCTATCTCCGGTCAACTTGGGCATGGCCATGTCGGTAATAACCAGGTCAAATAGTTCAGGGGTTTGGATGAATTCGTTCAAGGCTTCCAAACTGCCGGTCTTCATGGTCACCTGATATCCCAAACGTTCTAAAATCTGTTTACTTGCCCCGGCTAATTCCGGATCGTCATCTACCAAAAGTATTTTCTCCGACCCTCCGGGTGTCACCTTCATATCGTTCTCTGTAGAGGTGGCTCTGCCCTTGATGACTGGTAGAAGAATAGTAAAGGTTGTTCCCCTTCCCGGTTCACTGTAAACTCGAATTGTTCCATCATGACTCTTAACTATGCCGTGGACAATGGCCAATCCCATGCCGGTGCCTTTATCTTTGGGTTTAGTGGTAAAGAAGGGATCGAATATCCGATCCAAGATATTTACTCCTATCCCATGCCCTGTATCGCTAACCACAAGTTTAAGGTGCGGACCGGATTTTAGATCGATATATCTTGAGGCGGAATCAGGATCAAGATAAAAATCGGATAATTCAATCTTTAACGTTCCAACATCACCTTCCATGGCATGAGCCGCATTTGTGCAGAGATTCATCAATACTTGGTGGATTTGGGTCGGATCACCCAGAATAATATTTTCTTTCGCTGAT
>JADFXY010000006.1:30138-31061 GCA_015233355.1 Deltaproteobacteria bacterium
CACCAATTTCTGTTTGACTAATTCCTTAGCTCGGTTTGCCGCCTTGAGTATTTCCTGCAAGAAGTCTAAACTTTCAGAACCGGCTAAGGCGTCTTCAATCGCTAGCTGGGTATAACCAAAAATGGAACCGAGGATATTGTTGAAGTCGTGCGCTATCCCACCAGCCAGCATGCCTATGGCTTCCATCTTTTGGGTTTGATAAAGTTGAGATTCCAGTTTCTTCTTTTCTTTTTCAGATTTCTTTGCCTCGGTAATTTTCCAGACCGCATCCATGAGAATAGTGAGCTGGCGGACATCACCGTCGTTATAATCCGTTTCCTTGTTTGCTACGCCAAAGACAGCCACGATTTTATCATCATGAATAATCGGAATTGTTAGGAACTTATGTAAGGGGACATGCCCTTCCGGGTAACCCTTTTTTAAGGGGTTAGGCTCCTGAAAATCATTGATCATTATTACTTTCCGTTGCCGGACCGCTTCTCCCCATATCCCCGTTTTATCGAGTTCATATAGAGTTTGCGGGTTGGCTACGGAGCATTCCTGCATGACGTCTTTAGACCAGGTATTGAGAGTAAATTCCCTCTTCTTCTCGTCGTAGTAGTAGATATATCCTACTTTGCTACTAGTTAAAACGATAGCTTCATTCAGCACAAAATCCAACAATTCCTGAATTGAACTTGTCTGATGCTGAGAAATATTCAATAAACTCTGCAAGCGTGATTCGTTAAGCTTAATCTCAGCTTCCGCTCTCTTCCAGTTCGTCATGTCTCGAAATATGCTGAGCCGGGATAAGCTGCCGTCAGGATTTTTCAGAGGGGCGCTAATGAACTCGTAGGTCTTCCTGTTTTTTGGTGAGGCCCATTCCAGGCGTGTCGTTTCATCCTCTAATATGAATTGGTTACGGCATTTGCGGCAAGCCTCGT
>JADFXY010000070.1:0-14282 GCA_015233355.1 Deltaproteobacteria bacterium
AGGAGGTCGGACGGCCCCCAAAGTCATTTCCTTTGAATGGGATAACCGGCTACGGCTGAGTACGGAATTGCTGGCGATTTTATGTGTGTATTACATGGTATTTTGTATAGTCGCCGCCCATACCCAGGGCGTTGCCCTGGGCTAACATAGAGCGCCCTTTCAGGGCTTAATCGGAATAGACTATTTATTAGATAGGATCCGATGACCTTGCACCTTAAGTCAATGACATTGTAGATTATCCGACAAGTGTGTTTGGCCTTCCTGTCTATTCCGGGGTTTGACCACCTTGGCTAGGCTGAGTTCCCGGCCGGTCCGCCCGGATAAATCAATATATTAATGTATATTTATATATTATATTGGCAGAAATGTCAAGATGAAAACTGTACCGGAATTGATATCCCCGAAGTCATGGAGATTAAAGAGGGTGCCTTGCGGAGCCTGGTATGTAAGGACAAGTTTTTGGGGAATGGCCGGACGCCTGGAGGTATATCGCGGCCATGCCCCATGGCACTACTCGGCTTGGCCAAACGGATTCGATAATCAGGTTATTACCCGGTTATTGGTTTGACATGCGGCGCAAAATGATGTAACTGAATTGTTAGATAATATTCCAATTGTAGTCTAAGAGAGCCGCTCTTGAAAAACCTACCCCGTATCTTTAGATACAGAATGGCGAATCATGAAAATCATCTGGACCGGCGCGCCCATTACCGCCAACCAGATCATTGAACAACCGATGGTCTCACTTTGAGGAAGTCATGCCCAGAATCATATCCGTAGTTTTTCTTTTGCTGACTGTAGCCGTTGTTTCGCCGGCGCCGGCCCAGGATCGAGACCTGGCCGAGATCTTCAAGAGCAAACAGGTGAACGGAACCATCGTCATTGCCCCGCTGGATGGCGGCAAAACCTATATCCATAATCAGGAGCGGGCCAAAACCAGGCTTATACCGGCTTCAACGTTCAAGATACCGAATACCCTGATCGCCCTGGAGGAGGGCGCCGTAGCCGACGAAAAGCAGATCATCAAATGGGATGGCCGGGACAAGGGGATGGCCGCCTGGAATAAAGATCAGTCCCTGGAGACCGCTTTTCCGGCTTCTTGTGTCTGGTTCTACCAAGAACTGGCTAAGCGAGTGGGTCGGGAGAAGTATGAGTCTTATCTCAAAAAATTAGGTTACGGCAATGCCCAGGCCGGCCCGGACCTGACCACTTTTTGGTTGGCCGGCGACCTCAAGATCAGTGCCGTGGAACAGATTGCCTTTTTGAAAAAGGTCTATGGGCGGGCCTATCCGTTTAAAGCCGCGTCATACGACATTTTGCGGAAGCTGATGGTGGTGCAACAAACTCCGGCCTACACTATTCGGGCTAAGACGGGCTGGGCTCAGAGAATCACTCCCCAATTGGGTTGGTTTGTCGGATATGTCGAGTCCGGAGACCGGGTCTGGTTTTTCGCGACAAATATAGACATTACCAAACCTGAGGACAGTCGTCTCCGCCAGGATGTAACCATGGAGGCGTTGAAGCTGAAGGGGATCATTTAGGGCCGGCGGACTGGAGTCGGTTGCGGCGGCAGGCCGCGAGGGATGACGCATGCTTTCGTGTCCTGCGACCCTTACCGCCAGACCGGTCCCGGATAGCCTGATTGACTATCAACGGATGGTTTTTTCATCTAAGCAACGCGTTTAGTTTCGTTCACAATCACGCCATCCCGCACTTCAAAGATCCGGTCAAAGCCCTCAACCATCCGATGATCGTGGGTGACGACTAAGATAGCCGAATGATTCTCTACGGCCAGTTTTTTCAGCAGGGACATGACATTCTTGCCGTTATCGGTATCCAGGGCCGCGGTTGGTTCGTCGGCCAAAATCACCTTGGGCCGGTTGGCCAGGGCCCGGGCAATGGCGACCCGCTGGGCCTCACCGCCTGACAGGGCCGAGGGGTAGTTGTTCAGGCGGTGCCCCAGATTGAGGGAGGCCAGGAGTTCGGTCGCCCGGCTTTTGGCCTCTGTTCTGGTCAAGTGATTTATCTCCAGGGCGATCATGACGTTTTCTATGGCGGTCAAAAAAGGAATCAAGTTATGAGCCTGGAAGATGAACCCCAATTTTTCCCGGCGAATCCGCTTCAAATCCAGCCCCGGCAGCCACCCTTCGTCAGCCACCACCGCCCCGTCCAGAATTACCTTGCCGTGCGTCGGTTCATTGATCAGTCCGATAGCGGTCAGCAGCGTTGTTTTACCCGATCCCGAAGGACCGAGAATGGCCACCAGCTCCCCCGGCTTAACCTGGAGCGAGGCATCAATAATGGCCTTAACCGCGGTCTCGCCTTTGCCGTAGATTTTTGTCAGTTTGTCCACTTCGATAGAATACATGATCTAACCAGATTATATAATGTTTAACCGCCCAGGGCTTCAGCCGGCTCGACCTTGAGGGCTTTCCGGATGCCCACAAAGCTGGAGATGGTACAGATAGCCACCACGATCAGGAAAAGAAGTTGCAGATCGACCGGTTCCAGAACGATGCGGCGGGGAAATTTGTCATGAGTAAGAAAGATTAAGGTGTAACCAATGCCGTAGGCGATCACTCCCATGAGGAGCGACTGCTGAAGGATCATGCCGATAATCACCCGGTTCTGCGAACCAATCAGTTTAAGAGTGGCGATCACCCGGATTTTGTCAATGGTCGAGGTGTAAATGATGAGGGAGATGATGACTGCCGAGATGACCAGGAGGATGATCCGGAATAATCCCAATTGCATCTTAGCCTTTTCGATCATGCCCTTAGTCAAAATGTGTGACTGCTCTTCATTAGAGATGGCCCGAAAATGGTTCCAGCGCTGGATGCGATCCTGCACGTCCGGCAAACCGGCCCCGGGAGCCAGCCGGGCCACGACTGTATTCACAATGTGGGTGGATTCTGTGATCCTGGATATGTTTTGATTCAGGAAACCGGCTTGGGCCGGGGAAATGATTTGGATTTCATTGACTTTGGCCGCGACCCTGGCCCGGTCGTTTCTTATGGCGTTATTGTCTTTCTTGAACTGGATATCCTGTGCGTCGGCCAGGCTGACGTAGGCGGCGGGATCACCACTTGAAGAGACCATTTTGCCGGTAATCCCGACGACGGTGTAATCATGGAGTCCCAGGTGGATTTTTTGGCCGAGTTCCATCTTCATCCCTTTAGCGGCCACCATTTCATAATGCTTCTGACGGATATTCCGCCCGGCCGTGATGACCGGCGGGCCGCCGAACCCATTGAGATCATATCCGATGAGATAAAAGCGGAACGGCTGGCCTTGACGTTCTATCTGGAACGTCTGGAAGGATAGGGGAGATGCCTGGGCCACCCCCGGAACCGAGGCGATCCGGTACCGGATATCTTCCGGAAGGCGGGAATTCTCGGCAAATGGCCCGTTCGTGTCCTGCTGGACGACCCAAAGATCGGCCTGGGTGGCGTTGAGAACGGCCAGGGCATCGGCGAACAGGCCCCGGTAGATCCCGCCCATGCTCATGACCACCCCGAGCAGGAGTCCCAGGCCGATGGAGGTCAGGATAAACCGCCCCCGGTGATACCGGATGTCACGGATAGCCAGATTCATCGCGCCGTTACCTTCATCCCGTCGTGGAATTTAGCCATGTCCTCCAGGGGGGCCGTTGCAATTCGGTCCCGCCCGTCAAGCCCGGCTAAAATCTCGGTAAAGTTGCGCCGGTCCTCGATCCCGGCTGTGACCGGTTTGAATTTCAACCGATCTTTCTCAGCGGTCCAGACTCCCCGTGTTTTGCCTTGGGTGACCAGGGCGGCTGAGGGTAAGGACGAGACTTTCTGCCTGGACTCGGTCACGATGTAAACGTCGGCCTGCTCTCCCAGGCGGAAGTCCTTAAGCGGTGGGGTAAAGGCCACGTCCACCTCCAACTCCTCGGTCACCCGGTCACTCTCACGGCCCAGGCGGGACACCTGGCCGGGGAATTGCTCACCGGGCGCGCTACGTAAGGAGATTATGGCCGGCCTACCCACGGCCACCCCTTTCATTTGAGATTCATCCACATTGGTCTTGATCCAGATCATCTGCGGATCGGCCAGGCTGAAGATGGCCAGTCCGGGGGTGACTGTGGCTCCTTTTTCCAGGTTTCGGCTGATGATGATTCCGTCCTGAGGGGCATAGATAAAGGTATCGGCCACCTTGCTCCTGGCAAATCCCAGGTTTGCCTGATTCGCCGCCTGTTCCATTTGGGCGGATTTTACCGCAGCCGTACTCCGGGCCACTTCCGCTTTGGCCACCAGGTAGGTGTTTTCATATTGTTCCGCCTCAAGCCGGGCCACCATATCTTTTTCAAAAAGATTTTTGAATCGGCGGGCATTCTTTTCGGCCAGGGTCACGTTGGCCAGGGCTTTGTGGAGATTGGCCTGCTCCACCTTCCAGTTGGCCGCGGCTCGATTCAGGGCGGCTTCCGACTGACGTTGCTGCTGGACGAAATCGTCATCTTCCAGCCTGGCCAGAAGTTGCCCCCGAGTAACCCGGTCTCCTTGATCGGCAGATAATTCCACTATCCGGCCGGTGATTTTGCTGGAGACACCGACCACCACTTTAGCCTCCACGGTGCCGTTACCGTAGACCTGGGCCGTTAGATCGCGCTTTTCAAGTTTCACAATCTTAACCTTGGGTGGGGCCAGGACGGTCAATTTAAGCAGGGCGGCTGCGGCGCCCAGGATTATCAGCCAGACCATATATTTTTTACGCCTGATCAGTGCCTTTAGCAGGTTCATGCCTTTTTCCTCAAGAATTCTTGCTCATTCTTTTCCCACCGCCCGGTCGAGCCGGGCCAATGTGGAATAGTAATCGTAGACTGCCTGAATATGCGCTGTCTTGGCGTCCAGGGCCTGGGACTGGGCATCGGTGACCTCAATGATATGGCCGACCCCTTCCTGATACCGCCCCATGGCCAGCATCTGATTTTCTCTGGCCGCGGTCAATTCTTTATCGGTGGACGCGATGCGGGCCGTGGCTTCTTTAACTCCTAACCAGGCCGACTCAACCTCTTTTGTGATTTGCAGTATCTGGTTGCTTCGCTGGGCCGCGACGGCCCGGAGCGAGGCTGCGGCTTCTTTTTCCTGTTCGACGGTAGAGAAACCGGAAAAGAGTGGCACGGTTACATTCAATCCCACGGCCCAGACATCGCCGCTGGGTGGAAAATCTTTGTCGGCATATCCCACGCCGGCCGTGCCTGAGATTGTCGGGAGATAACCGGCCCTGGCGGTTTTTAAGGCGGCCGCGGCCGAGTTGGTTAAGGCCTGGAACCGTTTCAGTTCGGCCCTGTTGGCTAGAGCTTCCTGCTGGACCCGGCTCTGTTCCGGCACGGCGATAGAGGTATTCGACGGCTCGACTAAAGGCCGGTCGTCGAAGGCCGGCAATCCCATGGCATTGGCCAGTTCCACCTGGGCCAACTTCAAGTTGTTCTTGGCTCGGATCAAGACCGTCTTGGATGCATACAGGTTGGCTTCGGCCCGGGCGACATCTACTTTGGCCCTAATCCCTTGATTGAAGAACTCTTGTGCTTGCCGGAATACGGCTTCCCTGGCCACGACTGTTTCTTCGGTCGCGGCGACCTGCTTCTCCGCGGCCAGCAGGAGATAGTAGGCTGCTTTAACCCGGAAGGCGATATCCTGGCGGGTTATGGCCAGCGTTTGTCCGGCTGCGGCCTGGTTCCATTCAGCCGACTCCACGGTCCCGGCGGTTTTTCCGAAATCGTAAATATTTTGTTTGAGATAGAAGGCATCAGTGTGAGTTTCCGTCTCCCGGATGGCCTCAAGGGCGGTCAAGAAGGTGCGGCCTTTGGTCCAGTCGGCGGCCAAATTTATCTGGGGGTAATAGTTGGCCAGGGCCTGCCCGGTTCTGGCCGCGGCTCCGGCGATATTCTCCCGGGCTTCGACGACCTGGGGGTGCCTTTTGACGGCTGTGGCGACCGCCTCAGGCAGGGTGAGGGGATCGTCCGCCCAGACGCTGCCGGCGACGATGACCGACAGTATCATAGAAAGAATGATGGTTCGCATCTGTATTCTCATTCAGTTGATTAAACACATTGAAACTACTAAACGGATCAGGAGCCGGACACCTTAAGTTGAGAGAGACAAAGTTTTGTCATACAGGAGTCTTCTGTCTTGATCCGTAATCATTTTTCCCACCGCATAACAAATTAGATTGACTACTCCAAATATCTATCTATTTTCACGAGATGACTTCATCTTTGAGAGAAACCATAACACACCGTTGACACCCGCTCTTTGCAAATCAACTGGTTAGGAAAAACCGGAGGATTAAGTGGTTCCTTATAGGTCACGAATCAAAACGAAATCCGCGCAGATAATTCTGCAATTTTTGTTTCTCCTGATCGTCCAAAGCGGGGCAGTCTTCGGCGCCTTTCGCTCCATCGGCGACCAGGGTGGAGAAGACCAGACAGGTCGGCTGGCCGCATTTTCGGCAGTTAGTTTTAGGTAGGAGTTTAAGTATGTTCAAGATAACCGGGCGAGGATTGCCGGCAAATGACGGCTCAATGGCGTTTCGGTTGTCCCAGGCCTCGTTTATTTCCCTTTTGAGCCATTCCAATATGTTATCGGCATCCGCTTCGTCTTTCAGGGCATTGACCGCGATTTTTCGGGGATAGACCGTGATGAGTTTGCCGTGAGTCTTAAATGTGACCGTAGGTGGATCCAACATGTAATCAAAACCTCCCAGGACCGCGTTAAGATAAGGCAAAGCCTGACCGACATCTTCATCTAAGTGGGCGATACAATGGAGCGACTGGAAGCCCGGATTACATTCCGGCCGAAATATTTCTTTGCGATAGCTTTTCAATAGCATGGTTGTCGTCCTTTCTGGATTGGCCGGACCCATTATGGCTTACAGGTCATATGGCAAATACCGGCGGGTGTTTCTACGGCGTAGGGAAAGTATTTTCTTTTGAACCAAAGGGCAACATTGACCAGGCTGATCAGGACCGGCACCTCGACTAAGGGACCGATGACGGCCGCAAAGGCCTGACCCGAATCTATCCCGAACACGGCCACGGCTACGGCAATGGCCAGCTCAAAATTGTTGGACGCGGCAGTAAAGCTCAAGGTGGTGGACTGCTCATAGGTGGCGCCCATCTTCATGGACAGCATGAAAGACAAGAAGAACATCACCACGAAATAGATGCACAAGGGAATGGCTATCCGAATGACGTCCCAGGGCAGTTGAACAATGTATTCACCTTTTAGAGAAAACATGACCAGAATGGTGAAGAGGAGGGCAATCAGCGTAATCGGGCTGATCTTGGGGATGAACTTCTGTTCGTACCAGTCCCGGCCCTTGGTCTTTAGCCCGATTAACCGGGTGATAATGCCGGCAATAAATGGTATGCCCAGGTAAATGAACACACTCTGGGCGATTTGGCCGATAGACACGTTAACCACTGAGCCCTTCAGCCCCAACCATTGGGGTAAGACCGTGATGAAGACATAAGCATAAATAGAAAAGAATAAGACCTGAAAAATGGAATTGAAGGCGACCAGACCGGCGCAATATTCCCGGTCACCGTAGGCCAGATCATTCCAGACGATGACCATGGCAATGCACCGGGCCAGGCCGATCATAATCAGGCCGACCATGTACTCATGATGACCGGAAAGAAAAGCCACGGCCAGGAAAAACATCAGGATCGGACCGATAATCCAGTTTTGGACCAAAGACAGAACGAGCACCCGGACATTCCGGAAAACCGGGCCCAGTTCCTCGTACTTGACCTTGGCCAGGGGCGGATACATCATCAGGATTAAACCGATAGCGATGGGCAGATTTGTTGTGCCCACCTGAAACTGATTGATCATATTGCGGATATCTGGAACCAGAAACCCGGCGCCGACACCGACGAACATGGCCAGGAATATCCATAAGGTTAAGAATCTATCTAAGAAGGAAAGTCTCTTGCTTGCAGTCGACATGACTTGGCGTCCTATGTATCAAGAGGTTGAAAACAGAATTCAGGCCGCAATAAACGGGCTGCTGACGAAATATACTCCCAGGAGGCCGATAACCGCGCCGGCGCCTTTACGAAACCAGAGACCGGCTCCTTGCCAGGCGCTGTTTTCCATAACTTTTCTCACTGCCGCCCCAGAGGTTCCGGCGGCGACAATAGGCAGGCAATGGCCGAGGGCGAACAAAAGAATAAACATGATCCCGGTGGCCACCTTTTGCTGAATGGTGATGATAGCCAGGATAGGGGCGATAAATCCGAAGGTGCACGATCCGGAAAGAATTCCGTAAGCCAGACCCAGGAGACCGGCGCCGAACAGTCCGGTGACCTTTAATCTGGGCAATAACCTACCAGAAATGGAACATTTTTCCACCCCAAGCATACCCAGGGCCACCCAGATGAGGACCAGCCCCACCAATATCTTCCAGTAACTTCCAACATCACCTAACATCCGCCCCAGCAGAGCGCAAATGATCCCGACCAGGGCAATGGACACGAACAGGCCCAGACTGAAAGCCGCGGCGTAATATCCGGCCTGTCTCGGCTCCAGCACCTGCCGCTGACCACCGACGTAGGCGACAATCAGGGGAATCGAGGCCAGATGGCAGGGGCTGAAGACTACGCTAATCATTCCCCACAGGAAGCAACCCAAGGCCGCCAACGATGTTTCGGCGATCATCCAATTATTGACGGTCAGGAACAATGATTCAAGCATCGAAGGAGTCTCCCTGTGGAGTTTATTTGAATCTCATTAGCATGCAACACTTCTTGTAAGCAAAAGCGCAACGAGATGCGCAGGCAAAAAAAAAGAACGAAGAAGAGGCTAGTTAACCCCCATTTGGCTGAGCTGTTGGACTATGGAGTTTTCGTCCATGAACCCGACGTGGCGAAAGGCCTCTTGACCATTCTTATCAAAAAATATCTGGGTCGGGATGGCCCGGATGCCGAACTTAGCGGCTTGATCGCGGTTCTTCCAAACATCGATAAAGATGATGGCCGCCTTTCCCTGGTACGATTTCTCCAGTTTTTCCAAAATGGGAGCCATCATCTTGCAAGGAATACAGGATGTAGCCCCTAAATCGACCATGGTGATCATGCCCCTTACGGGGATTTCTTTACCGGATTCGCTGGCTGAGGCGGTTGCAGCCAACCCGCCGAGAAAGGAGGCGACAAGCAAGATCAGCGTGATGTATTTAATCTTGAGTTTTGTCAACACATTATTTTTCCTTTTAAAAATAATTTGGTTCCGGCAAAGAGGACATCCGGCTTGCCTGGCGTCCCGATTCTCCGGCCGTGATTATTGAGTTCATCATGCCCATGGTGATGGTCCCCACCCACGGGGCCGGATAGGCTAGCCGCGACAACTGCAAGCACATTGAGGCCTGGCAGAGGGTGTGACCGGCCGAGCGTTTTTTTGCCTGACGGCTTCTTTAACCCGCATGATTTGATCTTGGGGGAGATCCAGGTTCTTGTTTTTTTCGATGCCCAGATCGGTCAAGACCAGGTAACTGCCGACGGCCACCTCGGCTTGGTCCATAATGGCCTTGGCGCAACCGACGGAGCATCCATCAATAACGACCACCTGGGGCGCGTCTGTGGCGGCCTTAACGAACTTGGCCAGCCTGCCCCCAATCCCGGCCAGACAGAACATCTTGCCGAACCCTTCCTTGGTCAATTCCACCGCCGCCTGATTGGACAACTGGCCGACGTTTGAGCCTCCCGAACAGGCCAAAATCAAGGTATTTTCTCCGGTTGCAGTTCCTTGTGGTAACATCTGTCTTCTCCTCATACCATAAGATTATTTATTGATCCAGGAGGTTACATCTTCTTTCTTGGGTACCTGGCCTGACATCTTCACTTCTCCGTCCACAATCACGGCCGGAGTCATGAACACGCCGTATTTAGCGATTTCCATGATATCCGACACTTTTTCTATTTTGGCCTCAACCCCGGCAGCAGCCACCGCTTCCTTGACGATGTTCTCTGTTTCATGGCATTTCTTACATCCAGGTCCTAATATTTTTATGTCCATGTTCTTTCTCCCGGTCAGGTAATTGAATAGGGCTGGAATTTACAACCCGGCTAAATGATCATATTGAATATATATCCGACAAACAAAATGCCGCAGATGACTATCCCCAGAAAAGTGACGATCAATCTCATTTTGAGCACCTTTCTCAGAATAACCGTCTCTGGTATCGACACCGCGATAACCGACATCATAAAGGCCAGAACTGTTCCCAAGGCCGCCCCTTTTTCGAGCAAGGCCTGAACCACGGGCACAATTCCGGCCGCGTTGGAATATAGGGGAATGCCGATTAACACCGCCAAGGGCACGGACCACCAATGTCCTTTACCCATGAAAGAAGCCAGAATATTTTCCGGAAAATATCCATGAATACCGGCTCCAACAGCAATACCCAGGATCATCCAGAGCCAAACCTTCTCCACAATGTCTTTTACCGCGCTCAGGGCGTATTCGATGCGGCCCTGAAACGACAATTTGGCTTCAATGTTGAGTGGCCCACTCGTCCGCAGTTCTTTTACCCAGTCTTGAAGTTGGTCTTCTAAGTGCAAATGTCCCAAAATCCATCCCGCGGCGATGGCGATAACCAGCCCCATGCTCATGTAAATAGCCGCGACTTTCCAGCCGAGCAGTCCATATAACAGGATCACCGCCACTTCGTTGACCATCGGGGCGGATATCAGAAAAGAGAAGGTGACGCCCAACGGTATCCCGGCCGTGACAAACCCGATAAACAACGGCACCGCCGAGCAAGAACAAAACGGAGTAGCTACCCCAAGCAAGGCCGCAAGGACATTCCCCACAAATTCGCGCTTCCCGGCCAGGATGCTGCGGGTCCGTTCCGGGGTGAAAAAAGACCGGAGAATCCCGACGCCAAAAACAACCAGAGTCAACAGCATGAAAACTTTTGGGGTATCATACAAGAAGAATTCCACTGCCGAACCCAACCGGGTGCTTAACCGGAGACCGAACACGTCCACAGTGAGATACCTGGCAGCCATGGCCAGACGACAATAGATCAACCACCAGACGGTCAGTCCTATGATCCCGGCGAGCAAGTATTTGATCACAGTGCCATTGGATTGAGTTTTTGGTTCTGCCGCGACCATGGCACAGGCACAGGTAATCTGAGGGTTGCCGGCGCCTGGGATGTTAATTGGTCTCATTGCCTTTCCTTCCCATGAACGATTTGTTATTCTTTCATAGCCGAATTCAGATATGACTATATACTAACCTGAGCCCGGCGAGTTTTATCAATTGAGAGACACAAATGTATCCGCAGATGAACGCAGATGGAAAGATCCACCTACCTGTATCGGCCCGAATCTGCTCAAATCGGTGCAGCCGGCGGATTTAATTATTGCCCTTGATGCTATTGGGTTAGCAAGCTCGTTGAACTCAGGTTTTCAGCCGGTCGGCTATTCGCATCTTTTGCCATATGGGGTTAATGATCGTGGTCTGGTGGGAAGCCTAAGCCGGAAAAGGCTTCATATATTCTTGTTTAGGAATATAGCAAGATATTCTCAGCAGGTCAAGAAAAAAAGCCGAGGGCCACCTTATTTTACCACAAGGCAAAGTAGTTCCAGCGTGTCTTTGGTCGATTAGTTTGGGAAAGGTGGTCGGTGCAGCCTTAAGCCCAGCGGGAAATGAAACCGCCGGGGTGAGGCGCGGCCCAGTCGGTCAGGAAGAAGAACATCTGAATAGGAGAGGAATGGATAAGAAAAGGGAAAAGTTCGTTGAGAATTCCCACGTCATTTTATTGCCCCATCTGGTTGCCGGGGCAATAATATTAAAGCCAAAATAAAACTATGCACAATAAACTGAATGTTTTTTTGCCGATGACTGAAGTCTCTATGCACTGCAATTCAAAACGGCTTTCAATTACTCAGACTCCATCTCGAATTTGCTCCGACACATTGTCATAACTGGGGCACCCCCCGGTGAGCCCCTTGCTCCGGTCAAGAATTTTGGTCGGACGAACCGGTGAGAAACAAAAAAACGTTAAGACTCTCTGATCAACTTGTCCATGATCAGTTTAATGTCCATAGCATCGGCCCGGTTAATGCAGGGTTCTTCAAATTTGTTGGCGTGCACGACATTCCGGAAGGTTCTTACCACCTCCATGACATCGGCGGTGTGGGTGTCGATTATCCCTAGATCTATGGCTTTCTCAATTAGTTTTTGGAAAGGCAATCTGGCGAATGAGAGACTCTCGCTCAACTTGGTAAACAGTATTCCTTGAAATATGGCACCACACATCACGGCATAGCAAGGCCACAGAGCGTTTTCAAAGGCCAGTTCGGCATCCCGGTAGAACAGGGCCATCCGTTTTTTCAGGTCAAGGTCTTTGATTTGGGGAAACAATAAGGCGTAATCACGAATGCCTAGATAGTAAATCACCAACCGCAACCTGTCTGCTTGTCCAAGACTTAGAGGGGCTTTTATAATAATCTTTTCTTCATTGATCTCATATTTTTCGGAAGCGATTTCGCCGCCCACGCCGTTCAACTGGAGAACGGAGTATTCGATGGCATAGGCCGGTAAAGTCGGAACCAAGAAATACGTTTCTCCTCCGGTGGAAGCGGTAGGTTTTTGCTGCGGGTAAAGATCAAATATGGTAACGTTCATGGTACTCCTCCTCTGTAAAAGTTAGTCTCAAGAAGATAGCGCGGCCGAATAAAGAACGGTTGGTCCGGCCTGCCTATGGGAAAACCCTTTCCCTCCCGGTCGATAACGCTACCCGCAACTGAAAAAAACACGTGAGATAGTCTTAGGTTATATCCGATTATGCCGGCTTTGTCAACTTCTTTCGCAGCTCGTCCGGATCATGATTCCGTCCCTGGACCGGTTGATAGATCCGGGTCACGAAAGCCGTTACCAGGCGGGTGGACCACAAAAAAATCCCCGCCTGGTGAATCAGCGGGGTTGAGCGGGTAACTCTACTTAGGAACGGGTTAATTGATTACCCAGACGGCTGCTGTTTTGGCCAACTGGATAACCTTTTGACTCACCCGACCCATCAGGAACTGTTCCACCTTAGATATTCCCGTCCGGCCCAGTACGATCGTCCCGTACCCGTATTCTGTGGCCATGCTCACGATGGACTCGGACCGACTGTTCACGCCCGCAACCATTTCTTGGGTGATGCGGCTGCGGTCGATGCCGGCATTCTCCAGGTTGGCGGTGGCGTTTTTAAAAGCGGTCTTGATCGCCTCTTCGGCACGCTTCAAGTCGGCTTCGATTTCCGCCTGGAATATAGGCATCAGCTCCTGCGGCAATTCCGGGTTCATAAAGTCGAAACCTCGCATGACGTGAATTATAGCCACCTTCACATCGGCGCCGGAGAACATCCGGCCGACATAGTCCACAGCCCGCATGGCTCCTTCTGAATTGTCGATGGCCAGAATTATCTTTTTGCTCAGGGAGGCGCCGCCAACCACCGCGATGGGGGCATGGGTCATTTTATCCACCAGTTTGTTGGAAACGCTGCCCATAATCAGTCCGGATACGGGGTTGAGGCCACGGCGTCCGACCACGACTGCGTCATAGCCTTGTTTCGATTCGGCCAGGATGTCTCGGGCAACACCTTCTTTCAACTCGGCGATCTTAATGGTCACGGCTTTTTCCGGAACCTGATATTCGGAGAGCACTACTCGGGCTTTTTCCATGAATTCTTTCATGGTTTTTTCTTGTTGGGCCGCCCAAACTTTAGCCCGCAGCAGTTCCGGGTTAAAAAATGGACTGGCCTCGATATCGCGATAGCTTTCCGGGACCTTGGACATGACGTTGAAGAGGACCACCTCCATGCTTTCAGGAGGGAACAGGTTGGCCACATAACGGACAGTCTCTAAGGAATAATCAGAACCATCCACCGCCACCAGAAGTCTTTTCAGATTTGAACTCATCGTCAACAACCTCCTTTTTAATCGATAACGACACGAATCAGTTGCTTTGATTAGGGCTTAGTGGGATCAGACACGGTTATATCGGACACGGTTAAACGAAAAGACGAACCTAACAGTCACATAGATTTCCTGATCAATTTTTCTTACTCCTGACGTCATGGACCCCCAGCCCACCCGAAGAAAACTGCTCGACAATAATTTCGTAAAACCTCTTCTGTTGAGATGGAGTAAGTATTTCTCTTTCCTCCAGGATGTGTTCAATCACCTCGTTTTCAAGCCTGGATTGGTGGAAGAGTATTTGACGGGCGACGTCATCAACGCTCGATCTGTCCGGTGGTTCAGCAAA
>JADFXY010000071.1:0-14168 GCA_015233355.1 Deltaproteobacteria bacterium
GCCTCCGGCCATCACCCTGACTTTGCCCTTATACTGAGCCAGCATGGCGCAGGCTTCTTCCCAAGTTTTGGGGGCGAGGTATTTGAATTTTGGTAACGGCACTTCTTCCCCCTTCCGGCTGAAATGATTAGTCCTGATTCATCTGATGAGCTGCTTTTTCGATGGCCTCGACAATCTTGTTATAACCGGTGCAGCGGCAGAGATTGCCGGACAGACCGGCTCGAATGTCCGGTTCATCGGGATTAGGATTCTTATCCAGTAAAACCTTGGCCGACATAATCATCCCAGGGGTGCAAAACCCACACTGAATGGCGCCGTAGGTCACAAACGCCTCCTGGATGGGATGCAATTCTTCTCCCGAGGGGGCCAATCCTTCGATGGTCATGATGTCCTTACCGTCGGCCTCCACGGCCAGGGTCAGACAGGAGCTGACGTTCCGGCCATTCATGATCACCGTGCAGGCCCCACAATCCCCCGTCCCGCAACCGAATTTTGTCCCGGTGAAGGCCAGGTCTTCCCGCAGGACCTCATTCAAGGTGCGATGGGGGGCCACGGCCAGCTCATAATCATCACCATTAACCTTGAGATGGATTAAGTGCTTCAATGGGGTCTTCTCCTTTTCTTATATTCACAGACAGAGCGACACGAATAACAACTAAAAATAAAGAGGACACCGAGGGTCTCTATTCGACTAAATTCAGCCTTTAAACCCTCAGCGTCCTCTCGTTTATGCTTTTAGATGTCGGTCCGGCCTTATGCCGAATCTACCGACAGCCTGTAACAACTGGCCAGGTTACTGTTTGGCCGGAGCATCTTTAACCGGCACGGGCATGGGTGGCGCGGCCGGGGCATCTTTGGCCGGAGCCGGCATCGTCGGACCTGGAGACGGCGGCACCGGTGTCCCGTCCATTCCAGGAACTGCCGGCCTGGACACTGATTTATCCATCGGCATTCCGGGGCCGGGACTCTTAGGAGCATCGCTCCCCGGCATTGGAGAAGCCGGAGCCTGCCCCTTCTGGGCGCCTTCCCCCGGAATACCTTTGATCTGGGGAAGTAAGAGAGGCGCTGAAGGTGGAGTAGCCACAACTGGAGGTTGCGAGACGTCGCCGCCCGGGACACCCGCAGGCATAGGCATCTTGGGTGGAGCTCCCATGGGTGGAGCCGGCTTAGCTACGGTATCCTTGGTCGGATCCGGCATCGCCACACCTTTGCCGGCATCGTCTATGGTCGGATCATGGTCGGCGAACAATCCTAAATACAGGATATGATACCATTTACCTTTGGTCTTCTCCCATGTATCCGCCATAATCACCTGGTTTGGTATAGGTTTGCTTACTCCATAAATCATACTATTGATTTCAACCTTGACCAATGCCCGGCCAGGCTCATTGACCTTCTTTTCAGCAGACACGACTTTAATAGATTTGTATTCTATACCCATCCCGCCAGACGGCAAGTAACCTTGAAGTTTGAATTTGGCACGGAACTTAGGATGCTCCATCTCGTAAGCCTGCTTGTTATCCCCCTCCTTCCTGAGCGCCCAGTATTTCCTGGCCCTGGCCAGGAGCTCTTTCTCATCCTTGGCCGGGAGCTTACCGCCCGAGGGGGCTCTCTTGACGGTTTGCTCTTTTGGGAAAACATACGGTTCCGGTAGGACGCTAAGTGGCTTCGGTTTCAGGGTCTCATTCAATCTGGTGGGCCCTGTGGCCCCGGCATTGTCCGAACCTCCGGGCGCCGGGGTGTTCCCTTTATCCTTTGACGCCTCCGGTGCGGCCGGTTTCTCGGCCGGGGAATTGTTCGTCGCAGGTTTAACATCCTTCGCAGGCGGGTTCACTTCTACCTTAGCCGGTGACTCCGCCGATTTGGTCGGTGTCACGACCGCTGGGGTCTTAACGTCTGTTCCAATCGGGACATTGGCCGGCGAAACGGCTTTGTTGGAATCTGGAGCGGCGGCCGGTGTGGCGCTCTCGGCTGCATAGCACCGGGCAGAGTTGATGGATAGACTCAGGCAGAGCAAACTAGTCACAGCCAGCAGGCTAATGCCTAACCTGAAAATCTTCATGGTTCCTCCTAAACATTTATGGTAAACAAGGGTGATCGAATCGATCTTGATTCAAAAGAAAGCTATTCTGAAATACACAAGAAAGGAACTTTTGTCAAGGCGGGTAATGCTTAACTAAATGTAATCACATAGAATACTACTAATTAAGTCTCGTCAATGACATAGTCTCGGGTAGCACCACCCTAAACAGAGGCCGAACTAGGTTACACACCCGAAGTTGCCTGCCACAGTTATAAAACGTCGCGATACATCCCTGAGTAATAACTATTAGTTGTCAGGGCTTGCCGCCCTGCGGCAGGTTGTTCAAGTATTCAATGCAGTTCCATCCGGGAGCATACATGCGGTTGAAAACTAAAGCTAGGTTTATTAGCCTCTTAGCATCAAAGATGTCGCCACCGATATGGTACCGGCTCATCGCCAACATACAAGAAGATGCCTCGTTCCGATGGAGATCATGTTGGGCAAGGGATTGCTCATAGGCCAGGTTGAATTCCTTTCTCCTGTCATAAATCTCGGCCAAGCCACGCCTAACCAGGTAATGGTAGGGACTCAATCTTTTGGCCAACTTAAAGGTTTTCAAGGCTGCTTCCAATTCAGACTCTGACTCTCCAGGAGTTTTAGCTTCCAATTGATAGGCCCTCTCCAAATGGGTCCGGCCTCGAACAAAAAGGACATCTCCAACAACGGGCAAAAACACGATAACGGCCATGAGGCCAAACAAGAGATGAAGAGCCGGCCTGACCACCACACTCTTCGTGGCAAAGTCGCAGCCGGGAGACCAAGCACCTTGCGATTGCGGAAGCGTAACCGTCATCACACTGCCCAGAACAAAGATAAAAATAAAGGCCGAAGTTACAATATGGAATGGAAAATGAACCAGGGCATTAAGAAGTAAAAATAGAAGACTAGAGGTTCCAGAAATTAAAATAACTCTCGTATCAAAGCTGACAGACGGGTTCCTTAACGACTTAACAACGTGCTTCCCAAGTGACACCAGTATCCAAATCCAAAAAAAGAGACCCGGCGCACCCAGCTCGGCCAGCAACTGCATATGATCGTTGTGGACAGCATCAAAAAGGCCCAAGTCGTCGTTTATGCCCCCGCCAAAAACAACGATCCAAGACCGGTAATCAAAAAAAGAGGCGACAAACGCGCCAGGCCCGACGCCGGTAAGCGGCCGATCTTGAAACATAGCCCAGGCAGCTTCCAGTCCCGTCAGCCTTGTGGATAGAGCCTGATTATAATCAGCAGACATGACCATACGGGCGACTTGAGCCAATCTCTCACCCAAAAAAGAAATAAAAAAAATGGTGGCTCCGGTCAAGCCAAAAGTCCCGAGTAAGATCCAGGTCCGCCGCGTAATAGCGACATCCTTGGAGATAACTCGCCAACTTAAGTAAAAGAAGAGACAAGCAGTAGCAATGGCGGGAAAAATTGACCCCAGCGTCTTAGTGTAGAAAAGAGATAACAGCAGCAAAACGAAGAAGAAAATCATTAACCAGCGCCACCTGAAAAACTTGCGGGTGAAAACCAGCCCCAGGGATAACGGTAGGATACTCCCAATAACAGCGGCATAGTGGTTAGGGTTGCTAAAAAAGAAGCCGGTCGACCGAAGTCCCTTGAACGGATGGACGGTGTCGGGAAGGTAACCGTAATATTGGGCCAATCCGGCAAATGATGTGACAACCCCGCCCAGCACCAGGAGAACCCAGCAAACCAACACCGAGTCCTGTCCCAGTACCAACGGAAGACACAAATAAAGGACGGCGAATAGACTCAGATGGAGAAAGAAGCGCAAAGAAAGAATGGGAGAGGTCGAAAATGGGATGAGGATAAGACACCAGGCCAAAAGGAGACATATCGGGAGAGCGGCCGGAACTGTGGCCACGAAAGGTCTGATGGTCCCGGCCGGTGAAGAAAATACTCGGATAACCCCAAACCAACAGAAAAATAACGCCAGCCAAACGGCGACCACTTCTTTGGGTAGAAGAAACAACTCCTGGCCCCAAGGGTTACAGGCCGTGAATAGAAGCATGAACAAAAGGCCAAGAAGCGCCCACTGAAATCGAGCAAACTGGGCAAATTTAGGTATCATCTGAGGAGCCTTGGAGGATTATGGGACCGAATTAGAACAATCCGGTGGAGAATTGGATGATTTCGAGCTTCGTTCGAACTATACTGCAAACGGTCATAATTGTCTTTTTGGGTGAGCCCATACCCAGGGTCAGCGAAGCGCCACCCTGAGGCGGAATAAAAAAAGGACAACTATGACCGTTTGCAGTATAATCATATTTCTATGCATTTTCCGGTCTTGCGCTGGATGTCTTTCTGAACGAATATGGGGAATCTTAACATTGTTCGCTACATTGAAGGTCCTTTACGGAAATGGGCACATCTCTTGAAAAGGGCACCAAGCTTCCAAGGCCAGGAATTATAGACGGCTTCAAGTCTGGCTTCCCGCTCGGCCACGAGCGCCAGGGCGGTATCCAGTGAGTCGATTCGGGTGTGAAATTCAATCGGGTTGTCCCATGTCTCCTTCCAGGAAACCAGTTGTTTGCGGAATTCAGACACAACGGCCTCAGCCGGGCGGCCATTGAACCCGACGCCCACCACGGTATGCGGGAAGCTGGATACCCCGGCCGACTCGACGATGGAAAAGGGAAACTCACCGAGCAGGCTGGAAAAACCCGAAGGAGTGAATCGCCAGTAATCATCAGGGTACTGGTGAATGGGAAAGGCCATGACCGAGCTGATCATCACTACTCCGTCCGGCTTAAGGACTCGTCTAATTTCCTGCATCGCCTTCCGGGGATATTCAACATGTTCCAGGGTATCGACAATAACCACCGTGCCGGCGGACTTCGGTGGGAGAGAGATGTTGTGAAGATCCAGTATTACGTCGACACCTTTTCCAGGACGCATGTCTGCACCCAGGTATTGCCGTCCAGGAAAAAGAGGCCGGAGATCGGCAAATCCCTCTTGACCGGGCACCTGCATAGCCCCGAACTCATAAATGGGGTCTAAGAGAGACAAACCTTGAACGCAGATCTTGACAAAATCTCGGATAAGCTCACGCATATAGCTACTTTTATCGGGGAAAGGTGCAAGTGTGTGTCACACAAGAGGTTTAGACGCCGTACGAAATAAAGCAGGGGAGGCAGAGCCTCCCCTGTTAATACCTTGTTTCTACTTCATGTTAGCTGGTCTTCAGCGGAGCGTCGCCGCCACCGGTAGAACCAACCGTTCCACCACTCACTGAGCCATTGTTTACGACAGGCTTGCTCGGGGGTGCACTCCCACCGGGATTATTGACTATGACACCGGCGGCAGGACTAAACCAGGCAGCATAACCCGCGCTTAGGAACGTATCTGTCGTACTATTGATCATCATCCAATCTTCATTGCCCAGAGGTTCAGCACCTGAGATCGGTCCTGGGAATCCACCAGCGATGTTCCAACCGCCACCGGCCAATATTATATTGGTACCGTTGCCGAAGTTACCAACTCTAGCTGACTGGACGTCGACCAAGGGGGTCAGTGCGCTGAATCTGGCCGTAGGAGAAGCGGCGAAGGTTACGAGGAATCCGGTAAAAGGCAGGCCGGTTCTGTAGGACATTCCGGTAGTCAACC
The DNA here is from genome assembly GCA_015233355.1 of Deltaproteobacteria bacterium. GTDB lineage: Bacteria > Desulfobacterota > JADFXK01 > JADFXK01 > JADFXK01 > JADFXK01. Next base: position 5,693 of record JADFXY010000071.1, read on the forward strand.
CAGAGGTCAACCACACCCATCCCTGCGTATCGGTAACGAGGGGAATTTGGATTTGGCCGGTCGACTTGCCAAAGGTAATTCTGGACACTTCCAACGGTACAACCACACCGGAAATGCCGAATTCGCGGTCGTTATAGGAGAAGTAATACAGGCTCTTAGCGTTCCCATTATATGGGATCATCGGAGAGTTGCTGGTCGGGTTAGACGCCGGGTAGCAGGTGATCAGGTCGGTGGTCATGCTAACGAGTGGGTCATTGTTCCAGCGGCCGATGGCCTGAAGGCTCAAGGTCGGTTGCGGTACCAAGGCAAAATTATCACCGACGCCTGCAGGGCTAGAAGAGATGACCACGTTGCCCCAGCCGTCAGTTACATACAGTTCAAAGGAGTCAATCGCAGGGCCGGTGTTGTCATCATTGTCATTATAACCAACTGCGCCGCCTCCCCAGTTGAAGAAGTCAGTACTCGAAACCGGAGCGCCGCCATTGAGCATGAAGCCCTTGGTACCCGGAACACGGGCAAAGGCAGACAACTTGGCAGCCGACATAACTGTCTGAGATTCATTCGCTGCGATTGTGGTGTATTCGATTGCGTTATTTAGACCGGCAGCGACTTTTTGGAACAAAGGAGCACCAGGGGTTGACTTGGGAAAGCCACCGTAATAATCAAGGAAGCCTATGGCCATCTGGTTAGCATCCCTGTTTTGATATTCGGCGAACATCGTCGTATTGATGCCTGGGGTTGGAATTCCACCCGTTGAAGTCGCGTTGGCCGCAGTGAAGCCGCCAGGGGTTCCGGCGACATATACGCTGCCGGCAACGTTCTTGTAAGCAACCATCAGATTGGGGTCGTTACCAGCACCAAAGACCTCAAAGGCATTCCAGAACGGCCTGAGGTAATTATATCTGGTGGTATTGACATTGGGCAGGTTTTCAAAGCCCTGGAACTGAACGGCGTTAATGCTTTCACCGTGAAGTTCAGCGGTGTTAAGGTAATAAATGGTGGTGAACAAACAGTCAGGCGGAATGCCCCAATGGCCTTTGGACAATACCGTTTCGCCACCGGACCACATCGGAGACCAAACCGTAGGCGGTGTGGCGCTCGGGCCACTGCCGCCCTGGCCTACCGAGGACACTATCATGGTGATGTAACCGGTCTTCGCTCCGCCGGCAACCCAGGTGGTGCCCCAGCCGGGAACCGTATCCGGGATAATATCGCCAGGTTGAACGGAGTTGGAGATAATGCGGATCGAGTTGGTGCCCGGGACGCTCTGAATGTTAAAGGAAGCGACGTCACGCGGGGACAACGTAATGGTGAAATCGATCAACTTGAATGAGTTTTGGTCATAGATGATAACGTGAACCCTAACCCAGTTGGATTGAAGAATATTGTGAACGGCAAAATAGGTTTGGAGCGCGTTGTCAGTAGCCGAGAAAAAATCGACCAAGCATGCGCCGCCGGGCTTATTTCTGTCGGCCCCTTGGGCGGCCATGGCTGCGGTGGCCATTAGTCCGATCATCATGATAACGGCTAATGTGACGAAAAACTTTTTCATTATTAAAACCTCCTAAGTTGTAAATTCGAAGAAATGCTTTCCTCCACTAAGTACTTCTAATCCCCGTTGCTCCGGGGTATAGCTCATCACCTCCTCTCGTGCTCTTATAGTTAAATTCAAAAATCGATAGCTCGGAGTCTATTATTGTCTTACCATGAACCCCCGTTTCGGCACCTCCTTTCGCTTTTTCCCCTTTTATTACCTGAAGTTGTAACTTGTCAGCAAATTTATTCGGGACGGGGCCAGGCTCTTCACCGCCGCCCAAGTACTTAATTATTGGCATTGGTTAAGTCTTTTACCACAAAATCTGCGTTGGTGTCAAGTTAAAATTATTCGGCTCATTGCATTGCAGCGTTGTTTTATCGCGGCAGCCTGTTTTTGTCAAGCGAAAAACTTATGAAAATATTCGTCATGCTTCCCAAATTTCCCAACTGTGGTTACGCTGGCTATGATTGTACTGACTATCTGATTACAATAAGGGCTAGGGACCTGATCTCGATACCAACATATTGAGCCGTTGAACAGACTGTGGGAACCCATGTCCGATCTTAAATCGGTTTTCCTTTAGAATGTTAAGATTTCCGGCTCCCGATTGTCATTTCGAGCGAAGCGGGAAATCTTAAGATACTTCACATTCGTTCGGAATGACAATGAAGGAATCATTGTTTTTTGGATGCGGCTGGGCTCCGCTGTGAAAAGGCTCATCGAAATCGCGCCAGCCCGGCTTCTCCTCCGGTGCGGTCTTGGAGTCGGTTACGACATTCATATTTGTTTACCACATGCGTCTGTTTGACTACCTTCGTAGCCCGGCGATTCATCTTTGTCAAATTTTAAATCGTTTGAGCTAGTTTAGCTTTTCTTCTCTGGTGTCCAGGCTTTTCTTGACTGCCTCGACTTTGTTCCGAAATTCTTCGGTGACCACGTCGGCTTCATCCGCGCTGGTGATGACATGGGGCGTAATCATCAATAAAAGTTCCGTCTTGTCGAGCTCTTGGTTTCGGTAACCAAACATGAACCCAAGCACCGGGATTTTGGAGAGGAAAGGAACGCCGGTCCGGTTGAGTGTCCCCTGTTGCGTGATCAGCCCGCCTATGACCACCGCCTGTCCGTCTTGGACCGTCAAGGTGGTGGTGGCCACTCTCTTGGAAAAAACAGGGGAGTCGATGCCTTGAATTTGAGTTGTTGTATCCAGGGCACTGACTTCCTGATTGATATCCAGTTTGACCAACCCCCGGTCGTTGATGTGCGGCGTCACGGTCAAAATTATGCCGGTATCCCGGTACTGAACCGTCTGGTCTCGCGTAGTCTGGGCGGCCACAGTGCCGGTAGTGACCGACTGAGACGACAGGAAAGGAACTTCCTTGCTGACGTCGATTTTAGCCTCCTGATTATCCGAAGCGATAACGTGCGGAGAAGATAAGATATTGACTTTGTTTTCATTGGCCGCGGCCCGCAAGGCGGAAGTAAATTCGTTGACCCGGTTGATTGTATAGACCAGGCCGGTGGCGGTGGCCCCAACGGCATCGGCTCCTCCGGTAATGCCTATCTGGGAGCCGGGACCCTGCGCCCCAAACTTAGACCATTGAAAGCCCAATTGCATCTGATCGGTGAGAGAAATCTCGGCAATCAGCATCTCGATCAACACCTGGCGGGGATAGATATCCAGTTCCCGAATCGTTTCCAAGATTGAACGGTAATCCTTGGGGATGGCCCGGACCAGGATTGTATTGGTGACATCATCGGACACAACGTTGACCTCATCGGTCAAGAAAAGGTTCCCGGACTCCGGAGTGCCTTTGGTCTTGGCGTCTTTGGCCAAAGAGGTCTTTCCGGGCTGCCTCGTTGAGGCGGGAGATGTCCGGGTATCGGTCCTCGCGGCCGGAGCGGCGGGTGTTTCCGGTTTCTTAGCCACGACTTTTTTATCTTCTTTGCCTTTAGTTGAGGAGTAGACTTCCCGTAGGACGCTGATGATGTCCGCAGCCTTGGAATTTTGGACCCGGTAGACAAACACCTTCTGCTCGGACCGTTTGGCCACCTCGTCCAGTGACTCCAGAAGTTTCTCCACCTTGCCGAAAATCTCCGGCATACTGCTGATGACCAAAATGGAATTCAGCCGGCTTATCGGGATAAAATTTAGTATTACTGTTTTAGACTTATCCATTTCCGGGAAGGAGTCCTTGAGTTGCTTGGCCAGATCTTCCACGTCGGAGTTTTCTAAATGATAAAGGTTGAACTGGACCCGGTTAAAGACAGCCACATCCAATGACTCCACCATGGCCAGAACCCGTTTAACGTTGGGCCCAAAATCGGACACCAACAGGGTGTTGGACAGCCCCACATCATAGACCTGACCGGCATCGGACAGAAACGGCTTAATCAGCTTAACCGCCTCCGCCGCTGGAAGATATTGCAGCGGCATAATTTGAATAACCAGTTCGTGCCTGGGGACAGGCCGGCCATCCCGGTCTAGAACGTTACGGTAGTCGATCTTCTTCTGCGCCTCCTTAACCGGCACTATTTCATAGACTCCGTTGTCGGGAATAGCGGCGACACCGTTTATTTCCAGTATCCGGTTGAATATTTCAAAAATATCCTTCCGGTTAAGATTGTGATAGGTGTGAATGGTCACGGTGCCTTTGACCCTGGGATCAACGATGACATTAATCTTTAGGACGCTGCCGATGGTATTGATAACCTCAACTAAATCGGCATTGTCAAAATTGAACACGACGTCATCAGCCGTCCTTTTACCGGCCGGAACCTTATCCGCATCCACTCCCGGGGCTTCCCGTTTGATGGTTTGGGGCCGGCCGCCTTTCATCAGAGGTTCTCCGGGAATAATCACCTCGGTGCCTTTTTTTCGGCCCATCGTGTAGTCCTTGACCTGTCCGTCCGGCGAGGGATACTTGGAAGCCCGGTCGGAAGCCCGGCTACTATCTTTTCCTGAAGAAGTAGTCTGTTCCGGCCTGGCCGGGAGCCGGTCCGGGGATTTGGTCTCGACCCCAGGGGAGGCACAACCCATCAGGAAGAAGAACAAAACGGCCCACGTGGCGCGGTATTTCAGCCGGTAAAGCGGGCCGCGTATTTTTAACACGTCCTGGCTGCTATCGTCTCTTATGTTCAATTATAGCTCCTTGAGGCTGTGGTTGCGAAGCACTTTGACCCATTGGGAGATTGGGTACTACGGCGCCCGGCGGCTGCATCGGCATACCGGGAGGTAAAGATTGAGGCACTCCCGGAGACGACGGTTGCGGCGCCATTGTGGGTGGTGGTTGGTATCCCCCGGGAGGCTGGCTCGAAACCGGTATCTCAGTTCTGACGTCTGCTCTTTTCTTGGGATTAAGCGGGTCCATCAAGGGGACCACATATTCTTGACCTTCGAAATTGAGGACGAGACGATCGACCTTAATCTCCTTGACGTTGAAATCATTAATGGTATCCCCCGGCCGAACGCGGGCCCGGATCGGCTGGCTCTTTTGGGGCGCTCGAGGCATTGGATTATGGACAGCCCCCGGGAATTTTCCCATTGTGGCCGCCGAAACGGCCGGCGTGGGTTCCGGCAGAGGAGAGTATTCAATCAGCGCCTCCCGGTATCTCCCGATGACGGTAACTCCATACAAGACTATCCCGGGGTCGGATATCTTCCGGCCGATTGAACCCGGTCCCTGCGGCGAAACGGGGGTAGCTGTCGCACTTTCTCTCTCAGCTTTCCGTTCAGCCCGAAACAGAGTTTTGGCCACCACATTGTCGTATTGGTCTTTTCCTTTGAGCCCCAGGGTGGAATCCTGTCCGGCGGCATCGGCTCCCGGCGATGTCTTTTCACCAGGCCTGGCCATGGTTGGGGCCGTAATCAGCCGTTGAGTCAACAAACGATAGGCACTCACGCCCAACCAAACGACGACGGCCAGTAAAATAAGATTAAAGAGAAATAAACGTAGTTTCATGCCTTAGCTTTTGACGAACCCCGCTACAGTAAGGTTGACCTCAACGTTGTTAACGCTGCCGTAACTCAGAGACTGGAGACGGACTTCCGGGATGGTAAGCATTTTGGGGTTCGTGGATATTTCGTATAAAATATCCTTTAGTGACCAAATTGTCGTGGTAAAATTTAGATTTACTTTAATTTCCTGGTAGCTCCCCTGATTACTCTCTTTGGTCTGGGGGATAACCCGGGTTTGCTTGACAATGGTTTGATATTTATCACAAATATCTTGGATAATCTTTTGAATCTCGGAGGCGACAATAGGCGCCCGGTTAGATTTGAACATGCGTGATTCGTAATGATGAAGCTCTTGACGGAGGCCGGCCAGTTCCCGGTCGAGGGCCGCTTCTTTTGCGATGGTATCCTGGTATCGTTGAATCGTAATCTCAGTGACCGCGATCTGGTCCTTGACCTGGCGGTAATCGCTGAGCAACGGCTTGACACCCTGGGTGAAAAACAGATAAACAACCAGAGCCGACAAGGCTAGGCCCAAGGCTTTCTTGTCTCGGGCCGCCAACTTAGGCAGACGAAACAGGGCCAGATACTTTCTGAGGGGCTCTAGAGATTTCACTTCCGCTCCATAGTCATTCGAAACATCTCCGTCCCTTGAGGTGTTTTGTTGACTGGAGAGGCAAAATTAGCGTTCTGGAACAAGGCGGATTTCTCCAAAATGGGCAACAAGGCCGAGGCCGCGGCTGATTGGCCCTCAACACTGATCGTGTCGCCCTTGAGCTCAACTAACCGCAGCCAGGTGTTATCGGGAACAAGGGCCGTCAACTCCGACAGAACAATGAGCGCATGGGTGTCCGGAAATTTTTTTAGGGCCTTGGCGCTCTCTTTTAATTTTCTAATTTCAGATGTTTTCTTTTCAATTTGTTCCACATGCGGTTTAAGTTTATCTTTTTTGGCCGTAAGTTCCTTGAGCTTGCCGCGGTCGATGATCACTGGACTGATCAAGTACGCCCCCAGGGCCAAAATAAGAACGGCCAGGTTGGCATAAGTAAATTTAAGAAGCCATTTCTTTTCCTTGGGGCGGTCGGCCGACGGAACGAAGTTGAATCCGGCCGCCACCTTTTGCTTGCCTTCTAACGCCGCGCCCACCGCCAACCATAGTAAGCCCCTTTCTTTTGGGGGGATGCTCTCCAGGGTACAGGTAGACGGCATCTCCGCGGTTGGGTCTTTGAGGTTGAAATAGAGTGAGGCTTCAGCCTGAAAGTCCCTGACAAAGTGATCAATGTCGGCGTTTAATCCGATAAAGGTGAGATTGGGGTAACGGTCTTCTTCAGACAGAGCCTGTTTGACATGAGAGGAAAAGAGAGACGCGGCCGCATGAACGGCTTCCTTGGGCCCGGAAAAATCTTGGTCTTGATGCAAATATCGAGAAGCCATGAATCCGCTGCCGTTGAGCAAGACCAGATCTATCCCCGTTCCAACATGAAGGGCCACCATAAGGGGAGCCATTTCAGAGTCGCCGGTTCGAGAAGAGAACAGGTTGGTCAAAGACGTCTCGGCCGGAAAAATTGAAGTGGGAATTAATCCCAGTCGAGCCAGGATCTCGAGATAACGGCCATAAACCTTACGTTTGATGCAAGTCAGCAGGATCCTGATAAACCGGTTGTCTTCTTCCGGCCCCAAGACGCGGTAGTCATAGCATAAGTCAATTCCATCGAAAGGAAAATAATTCTCCACCTCGTAAGCAATCACCTGGGCCAGATTGGCCAGAGTGGCGGCCGGGAGGGTTATTTCCTTAAAGAGGACCTCTTGATGGGACAAAGATAAGTAAACACCAGATAGCTCTGAAGAAAAGCCACCCAGGAACTCCTTTAGCTGTTCCGAAAGGAAGATGGAAGATTCCTCATCACTTTTTCCCTCGATCTGGAAAACGGCTGTTTTCTTCACCCCAGGTTTTTTGCCGGAGCCGGTAAGCAACACCGCAGCCAGGGATTTGCCGTCGAAGGCCAATCCGAGGGTGATGTTCAGTGAAATGAAACTCTTCATAAGTAATCAACAGGCTCCGATAAAAAATTCTCTTTAGTCGTCTGTTTTTCTATGTGTCCCCTGCGCCTTGCCCGTTTATCCCGTCTGCTCTTTAACCTACGAAGTCAGTCCATTTCAAAATGGTGGCCGGCTTTTTTTTGTCGGTAAGATTGACATTGGCGACTAAGCGGATCTTCCGGCAAACGCTTTTTTTGTCATACCAGGCATGGACATCAATAGTAAAAACATTATCCGCACCCTTACCAAACGCAAGGACTCTCTGGTTCCGGTCGTAAATATGCTGCATCCCCAGTGAGGACAAGTCACCTGGGGTTTTGAAATCTCGTATCTTCCGCTGGTCAACGATCCTCTGCGCCTGTTCCGGAGTAATCCCTTCCAGGGACATCAAGACAGGCAATGGAGCATAATTGATGTTAATCTGGCCTCGGCTCCGTGAATTATAAACAGTAAACACCTGGGCCAGTCCATAACGCAATTTGCCCTGTTCGCCTGGAAGCGACCCCTGGGCCTTACCGCCGGAACCGGCCGGTTCATTCCAGGCGCAATTCCCCTCCGACCCAAAAAGTATCTCTTCCGTCACACCCCGAACCAGTATCAATTCTTCGACGGAGTCTAGCGGGGCGTGCTTAGACCGGTAAGGCTGCGGAAGGGACAAATAGTAGTCATCGCCGGCCCCGGAGGTCCGATGAAGATTGCCGGAATCCTTCCAGTCAAGGATGGAGTCGGTTATAGTGTTCACCGTATCTTCATCAAGCCCGGTATTCCTGACGGCCTGGCGCAACAACTCCGGAGGGGAGTAGTTGACGTCTATTTTACCTGATTCGGGCACAATCTTGACCGCAACAGTCCCCCCGCCCAATTCAAATGTGTTCCAGTTTCCCTGGATATCCCACATGTCGAAGCCAGCCTGGATCTCCTCCGTGGGTTGCTGTTGACTTTCAAAC
>JADFXY010000072.1:0-14123 GCA_015233355.1 Deltaproteobacteria bacterium
CGGCATCGGAAGATCCATTAGTCCGATCAAGCACTTGGTTACCGCTTCTCACGCCGCCTTGCCCCAACTGGGCCATTATTTGACCTATTTTTAAAGCTTGATCGGTATAATTTTGATTTCCTCCCATCTGAGTCATACCCCCATCTCCAGAGGCAATCGGTCGATCCCGGTTATCCGGTAAAGGTGCATCAAAGAGAGCTAATGACCCGTCCCATGGCCGGACTGTCGGAAAATTCATTTTTTTCTCCTAATTAGATTGATTGTTGCGGTGGCCGCGAATCCATAGTGCCGGGGCGGCCAAAAATCACTTTATCCCTGCTTTCACAAACCTAGTAGACCCTTGAGATAGGACAGTCTGGCAGAAAAATCAGGATTAATAATATTCCCTGAACTACCGGATGAATCAGGGAAATTCGGCTCAGTGCGGTAGGCGTTCAGCAAGGTCATCAGGTTTCTTAAATTTTGGTCATTTCGGGTAGCTTGATAGTTGGTGGCATCCTGCTTGAGCTGGGCGTCGCGCAGTTCATTGAGTTTCGCCGCCTGTTGGGAATCCAGGTCAAACCGGGCCGAGTTTAGGCGCTGTTGATCATTTGCTTGCTGCGCGGCCAGGTTGTACCGAGCCGTATCCAGCCGGTTTTGCTGCGCCGCCTGATCACGGGCTAGATTCAGCCGCGCCTCTGCCTCAAGGGTATTCGATCCATTGGATAAGGCGAATTGCTTGGCTTGTTGATTCAGGCTATCCGCTCTATCTTGAGCCGATTGATTCATTCCTTCCTGCTGGATCTGAGCCGATCCCAGAGCCTTGGATAACCCGCCGGCATAGCCGGAATATAGCTTTCCCATACTTTCGGCCAACTGACCGGCGCTGGTTACGCCCGATCTCGATAGCCGGTCAAGCAGGTCCTGCTTTGACTGCTGATAGGCCGGCATGGCGTCATCTTGGTACAATCGCCGGGCGGAGTTGACCAAATCCACCTTGTGAGCCTGATAGGGCGTATTCTGAAGTGCCTTGAACTCAACCGGACCTTGAAGAGAAATCCGGGAAACAGAATTAGACTGGTCTGATGTGTCAGGTAAAGTCAGTGGGATATCATCATATGCAGTTAGAGCCATGTTATTCTCCTCTACGTGTTGCGTGTTGCGGGTCAATGACATTTGTATTTAACCAGCAACCCGTAACCCGGGTTTACTTGCCATAGATCCGTATGATCCGATAGCCGACCACCAGGTAGATTAGCTCAAAGTTTTTGTCTTTTTGATTGTTCATGAATTTAAACCTGATTGACCGGCCTCGTAGACCCACATCCAGTTGTCGGCTGCCGCCGCCGGTCAAATCCAACTCCCCAAGTTGGGTAAAGTTGTCGCTCCCATCTAGGGCGGCTGAAACCTGCAATATGGCCCCGGCATCATCTAATGCCGACAAGTATATGAATCTGAAGTCTTTTTCCCACCCAGGCAGATCGCAGGTCAGGTCTCGGGTGACAAAATAACCCTCCACCGCCGAGGAAATATCATTAAGACTATGATCCAAGACATAGGCCAGGCCATTGTCATATCCCCCACCCACCAGGTATTCCAGGTAATCTTTTCCCGATACCCGAGCCAGCGAGGCCAGAGGATGATCATAGACATGCCAACCCGTATCAAAATTAAGAACCAGGACGCGATTGTTGGTTGTTTGCCCGCCGCCGCAGGGGACGTTCCACCAGATCTCCCGCTTGTTGGCATAATAGACCCCGGTGACCAGGTGAGCCGCGGCGGGATTGATTTGGGCCACCAGATCTTCAATCGGCCGGCTGACCTTTTCCGGGGCTGCCACATCATTATAGAACTGGGCGGAACCGGCCTGCCAGAAAGCATTTGAACCGATATCGAACCAGTATAGCCGTCCTTCGGCCAAGACCAGGGATAGGGGACTGAAACAACCTACGTGATCCGATCCGAGCCGTTTGTTGTTGACCGGGAATGACTCCGACGAACACAAGTAGATATCGCCGGTAGTGAATATGACCAGATTCCGCTCCAATCTGGCCAGCGCCGTTATCGGCCGAGGCAGAGAAAAATAATGGAGGCCGGATTCGGGATACTGTGATTCAGTGTAGGCAATTACTCGATCTGCATCGGTTTTTCCCGAAAGTATCAGCCGTCCATCGAATTCAAGGCAGAATCTATAATTACCCACCGGGTCATCGACCGGAATGATCCCCACACCCGAGGCTTGATATCCAGGATAAATATTTTGAGTGATGGACAGGCGAATGTAGTATCTGGGCGTCAGAGTAGCATCTATGGCCTTTTCCAGGGTCACCGGAACCCATTTGTCTTCACCGGGGTCCGTCCACAACATCAGGAGCGCCTCTCCGTTTTGCGAGCCCAGAGCCAATGGGGCTAGATCGGATGACCCGACGTAGGCATAGTTGTCCCAACTGACGTCTGGGCCGGTTGAACCTTCCTTGACCGCTTCCAACTGGAACCTTAGAGGACAAGAAAAGGACAACCCGGTGCTGGCCGGATTCGCTCCGACCTGGGTGTAGTTGGCCAAATTGTCCTTGTCTCCGGAGCCGTTGTAAATGTAGCAGTAGATAAATTCTTGGCTCCGCCTTAAAAGAAAGGTGCCGCTGTTGCCGGCGTTACCGACCATGGCCACGTTCGACCAGGTTGTCCCGTTGTGAAAATCGACGCGGCAGACCTGCCCGGTGGTAGTGTCATAGGATCGCGACAACCGGACCTTATAGTCGTGTCCATAAGTCAGGACCGCCACCATCCCGGCATACCAACCAGTGACCGTCGGGGCTGTGTTCAAAAACCAGTCCACCCGTGCGGCGCCATTAGAAGGATAGCTTGTGGTCGTCTTTACCGCCACATTTCCGGAAAGGGCGGAACACCGGAGCTGGTTGGACACAATGACCGGATTTCCGGAGACAACGGTCCATTTCCCGGAATCGGGCGCCGTCCCGTCGGCCGCGGTGAAGTCGTCATTATAACCCGGATAACCCATGTCCATGGCCGTTCCGTCATAGAGATTGGCCACCGCCTGCCAACCTTTGAGGGTCTGGTCATAGTATTCCACCTGAATAGTCGCCGGATTGGTGTTGTTGCAGACGAGGTTTACGGCCAGGCCCCTAAACCTTTGTTCGTACCCGATGTAACCATAGTAATGGGTGCTGTCTAAACCCGGTTGGACTGGGCAGAAGTTTCCCATGGTATTAGAATTGCCGTCCGTTAACTCTACGGTAAAATTAAAAACCTGGCCGACGTTCGGGTTCTTGATGACCTGGCTGATCAATGACGGCTTGCCCATTCGTCCATCCCAGCGGTTCAGCAAATCGGTCATACCGCAAATGACCTGGGCGCTTGATATCCTGACGTCGGCCGACAGACTTGAACTAACGCAAAACCTGACCCAGTAAAGATGAATGTCCGACACTTGATGCGCCTGCCAATCCGGGTGGACAGACCAGGTGACTTCGCCGCTTTGACTGAAGCACTTCCCCCCAGAAGAAGTTCCATCGTCAATGGTCATAAACGACCAATGGCCATGGTAATAGTCAACGATCAGCCTCGCCTCGTTCTGATTTTCATAGCCCGGGGCGAAGTTAAACTTAATGCCCTGAAACGGACGGTAAAAGCCCAGATACAGATAACTGCCGGAAGGCCCCAAACCTCCGAGCTGAAGATAACAACCGTTTATGTTGGAATTATTGGAGAAAGTGACATAAGTATAGGTGGCGTCTCCATCCTCGGTTAACAGACCCATGGCCGGACTAACGCCTGCTCCAGACCAAATCTGGGGAGCGGATCGGCCGTCGCCGTCGGTGATCACCAGGTCACCCCCCAGCGCAGTCATCATAGCCGGTCGAGCCGGTGTGGTATTGCTCAGAGTCTTGATCAGAGAAAAATCTCCTGAATCCGGCGGAAGAGTGTTTCCGGCCATTATTCGGCCGTCCGCCGTTTGGGCCATTAAATACCACTGACCGGCACCATCCACATATTCGGCCAGGGCCATGATCGCCGGACTGCCGGAGACCGGAGTGGTATTATATTGAGTCCGCCCGGCCCGTTTGGTTTTGTAGCCACCTGTGGTTTCCACATTCAGACAATCCAAACATTGGCCCTTGGTCAACAATTGTCCGACCATCCCGGTGTTCCGGCCATGCTCGCATGATTCCAACGTGTGCAATATCTCTTCTATTCTTGATCCGGGCATGGTCAACTCCACAACGGTCTGGCCCCGGTGCCGATCGTCAGCTCCCGGGGTGAGTTATGATAATGATAGCTCTCCTTGACCCGATTGAGTTCCTGTCTAAAAATACGCTCCGCCCCATCGGCCGCGGTCAGGGCGAGCTGGTCGCCGGTTTGATAAAACTCCTTCAATTTACCTTGCCAGACACAGTACTTAATTAACACCGGGATCAACCAGTCGGATGCGGCCGGTTCATCCGTGTCCGTGACCAGAAGGTTTGGCAACCCAAGAAGATAAATCTTAACCGTTACCGCCTCTTCCGGAATGGGAGAAAAACCGATCATGCCGCCTCGCAGATAATACGCTTCCGGGCGCCCGATTACCGCGGTATCCAGATCTAGCTCCGACCAGCGTTTCGGGGCCAGCGTCCCGGCCGTCCCGGTATTGTCGTAAACGACCTTAATAACATTAAATGGTTTTGAATTTCCGGTCAGGGGGACAAGATATTCTCTGGTCCCGGCCACAGTGGTCAACGGCACGTCCCGCTCCTGTTCCTCCAATCGCAACTCCGAGACCAGGATCATGTCGGCTTCATTGATCCAGTCCTTCATGTCTTGCCGGGTGGCATACTTTCGGGCTGATCCCAAGTAGCTGTGAACCCTGCTTTCGATCCGACTTAGTTGCATCCTCCATGTCCTCCGTCTGGGGTCTTGTTGCACGTTGCTTGTTACTTGTTGCAGGTTATTGGTTGTCTATTCAAGGCAATGGGAACACCCCGCCTCCCTGATGTCATTTCGAGCGAAGCGTTACATACTGAGTTTGTTCGAATTAGTCCGGAATGGTGAAGCAAGAGTCATTCACGGCTGCATTTCAGAACGATGATTCTTTAACAGATATCAAGTCAATAATGGTGACCGGCAACCAGCAACTTGGCCGTCTTAAGAATTATTTTCACCAAAGAGCCTCTCATGCCGGTACCACCGCCTCAAGAGTTCCTCCACCGGGACCCCCAGCCGCTGTTCCAGGTCCGGCCGCGATTGCCACCAATCGCCCACGGCCTGCTCAAAGGCCCGATATAACCCCGGCCAGAGGAGTCGCCGCCGTTCATGTTCCTTGGGGCTGATGAAGAAGCAAATGACACAACCGATCCGATCAAACCCTTGATCATAGAGATTGCAGTGCGGCAGTTTTTGTCGCTCCAGATAATCCCAGACCATCCATTCTTTCCAGTTGAACAGCGGCTTGTAGGTCATCAGCTTTCCTTGCCGATCGATGGGACCACGAGACCGGCGCCGGGCGCTCTCCTCCGCCCGAATCCCCATCAGCCGGTGATATAATGGAATTTTAGCTGTGGGCGCTTTTTTCAGGACGCGGCAACACCAGCGCCGTTTAAAGTTGGGAAGTCCGTATGCCCTTAATCCGTCCCAAAAAGATATGGCCGGGTGCATCCAGTCCACCGTAGGATAGTGTTCCTTAATAAACCTGACCACCTCCGGCGGATCAATCCCTGGGGCGGAATATACGGCCCGGTGTTTAACTCCGCTTATCCTGACCAGGTCCAGCAAAGTCACCGAATCTTTGCCGCCTGAAAATCCAACCAGGTAGCCTTCCGGTGGAACGTTTTGCTTGATCATCTCCAGGGCTTCCACCACATGTTCCGCAGACGGAATGGAATCAGTCACATTACCTCCTAAATCGAGAATCCTACTTTTTTGACAGAACATCTGAAGCACCGGAGACGAAGAAAGCCTGGAGGAGCACCGGAGATCGTTATCAGGCGGCTTTCAATCGTTCGGCGATGGCGCTTATCTTGGCTTCGTACTCGGCTTTTTTGGCCTCGGCCTGTTGGAATTCCTGGTCCTGGAACAGGCAGATGGATGCGGCCTTAAGCACCATGGTGTCTTGGAGTTCCTCAGACACTTCCGGCTGATCATTGTCATTGACCAGCTCGGCCGGGGAGTTAAGAAAGTGGACTCGCATATTGTCCGTCTTGTCATAGACCGGAGCCGGATAGATGCGGACCTGCCGGCCCCGAAGCATCCAGAGAGATGGGCGGCCGACCAGAGCTGCCTCCAGGGCCACCGTGATGACCATCGGCCACCCCGTCTGGTCGGGGCAGGGCGTCAAGGCCACTTGCCGGTCCTCCACATGCCACCATTGAGGCCGGCCCTGAGTCTCCAACGTCTGGTATTGATGCGCTCCCGCGGCTGTGACCTCAAACAAAGCCTGACCATCTACCTTAACCCCGAGGACCCGCGCCACCGCCATGGGGGTGCCGTCGTCATTCACTTCAGGGATATGGTACCTATCCTCACCGGCCGTGGTGGACATGGTCGCCCGGGTGACCAAATCCGCCGGAGACAATAGCCGAAGCACATCCAGGCAGATTTCACTGGAAAAGCCGGCGGCCAGCTCCTTCAGGGTCGTGTCCCGATTCTTGAACAACTCCTCCGGCATGGTAGCCAGGACCGCCTGAACCTGCTGGTATAGACCCAGATCACGAAAGTCTATGCGTTTGAGCAGGCGTCCCTCGAATTCCACCGCCAGCACCTGGAGGCAGGTCGCATTCACTCCGGTCTCATCGGTGGTTGGCCAGGAATATTCATCAGCCCGAGAGGCTCCATCCATAGCCTGATAGGTCACCAACTGGGGCGGCAGCACCCGGATGGCCACATCCCGCAAAGCCTGGTTTAGAGCTGCGGTAATGTCCGTGAGCGGGGTTACGTTAGTTGATGAACTATATGATATCTCGGCCTGAACTCGGCCTTGTAACATGGCCAGGGTGCTCATTGTAGTCTCCCTTCCCGATAGTCTGACAAAATCCGGTCAATCGTCTCTGTCACCATCTCGGGACCGATCAGATCCATGCATGGGGTCGCCCTGGTCACCGGATGGCGCTTCGGGCACTGGGCCGAAGCATCATAGATCATCCGGTGGCATGGAGAGCAGGCGGCCGGTGATGGAATGGAAAAATCATTGACCCAGTGTTTGGTCAGGTTTTCTTTTGACGAATGGGATAACAAACAAATCTTGGGTGTGTCGAAGCATCCCGCCGCATTCATCACTCCCGTCTCGCCTCCGATGACCAGATGGGCATAGCGGCTCATAATCAACGACTTCCATAACGGCCAGCGCCCGGCCTTATTGATTGTCCGGGGGTGGTTCCATTCCAAAAGCCGGCATAACTCGTCTCCCACCGTCACTATCACCACATTCTTATGCCGGGCCAGCGTATCCAGGCCAACCTGCTCGGCATGGGGGTAGGCCTTATGGACGGCGCTACCGGACAGGACCCACAGAATCACCCTGGTTCCCCTTAGCCGCCGCATGAACGACCTGGCCCAGGCCGTTTGAGCCGGGGAAAAGAAAAGTTCCCCCCGGACCGGCCCAACCGGCTCATAACCACCGCATTTAACAGTTTCTTCATAATAGTTCTTTTGGCCTAAAGCCTGCCGCTCCGCTAGGGGCAGCTCATAGCGCTCTCGGTCCTGGTGAAACAGGAGCAACCGCCGTTCAATCGACTCCGATAAATTGACCACCCGGTCATAGCCTGAAGCCAGGCGATCCCAATACCGCGGGAGGTCAGAATGGGGAATGGACTCATCATGTTTCAAAAAGACATCCACATGGGGATTGCCCCGGAGGATGTTTTTGCCGTCCATAGTATATTGATAGCAGACCTGGAACCCGTCGGCCTTGAGATACGGCAGCAGGGTCGAGGCCATAATATGATCCCCAATGGCCCCATAACGGATAACCAAGGACTTTTTCACCGGCCACCCCCGCCGCCGCTTTCGGCCCCGGCCGCCGCCTCATGGCGATTACAGAATTTTAGTCCCGAGACGAATGAAGGGCAGGCCCGGCATTCTGAAAAGTCCAAAATTTCCATAATATATGGACAATATACTTGAATCATAAAATATTCCTCTCATTCCCGCCGTGGGTTGTCATTTCGGTGTGAAGCGGGAAATCTTAAGATTCCTCACGTTCGTTCGGAATGACAGGGGAGGGTTTGGCGCGGCCAAGGGTACTCACATCGGTTCCGAATTGATAATAGACCATCGCCCTGGCCTCGGCCCCACTCAGGTCTAAGCGGATGCCGTTCAAACAGATAATAGGTGTTAGAAAAAAAGCGTAGTTGGTCTGGTTTTCGGGATACCGGACTTCCGCCACCCTGTCTCCACCCCGGCCCGTGTCGTCATAGACGGCCGCCCTGATCGGATCCTTCCCTCGGCCTAAAACCACCAGACCGAATAGATACCCCGGTCCCGGCAGGATGACCCCACTCGTCGTTCTTTCGCCGGAACACCGGCAACCGGACAATTCACAACCGGTAATCTGGCCCATTCCCACCTCTTATTTACCGGCTTGAACCGGATCTGATTCCCATGGAAAGTCGTTCACCCGCAAGCTGAACCGACTGGTTTCATAAACCCGGCCGATCTTTTCCGCTATTTCGCCAAAATCAAAGCAGGTCACACACAATGGTTGATGCTTTTCCGTTTGGGGGCAACAATCTGGACGAAAACAACTCCGGTAACATGGTGAACATCCGGCCCAGGATTGGACGGAATAGTCATGCCTGGTCAAGTGAGTCAGTTGATGGACCGATGATGATGTGGCCAGATAGATCTTGGGGGTTCCCCACATCCCGGCCGCAGCCACCAGTCCTGTTTCCGGGCCGATGACCAGATCGGTGTAGCGCGTCATCAAAGCCAACTGGCGGAATGGTCCCCGGCCAATGGTTGAGAACGTCCGGTGATACTTCCAGGCACCCGATTCCGCCTGGGCATCCCCGGCCAAATAGACCACGGCGTCTTTATAATTATCAACCAGCCACTTCCCGATCGGCTCCAAAATAGGAATGGCTTTTTGGGCGGTTGATCCAGACACGGCCATGACGATCACAAAATCGTTCTTATGTTGCCGACGCCATTGACGTCCCCAGGCATCTTCTTCCGGCGTGAACCCCATGCTTCCAAGTCCTCCGGCTGCAAGGTCATCCTGATCCGGCGGGACCAGCCCAAATTTTTCAAACTGATAAGTATAAAATGATCTATTCCCGAATAATCGGCTCCGATGCTCCGGCGGTCCCCAAAACTCCGGCATGTCGTCCGTGGCCACACAACCTCTTTCAATCGTATTCTGGAGATTGACCACCACATCTGGCAATAGATCCGCCTCCAACTCCGCCCACCGCTCCCTCGCCCTGGCCCACCGGGTCTTCGCCGGCCCGGTATCCGGATCATAAAAGCTATAAGCAGACACGCCCGGATGATGTTGCAGGATTTGACCGGTCCGAAAATTCGCCTCAACATGAATTAGAGCGGTCGGGAAAAGCCGCAGCACGTGCTCGATCAGCGCCAGATTGTAAATGGCGTCGCCGTAGGCCCCATACCGGATGATCAATACCTTTTTTTTCACGGCCAACACCTCTAACTTACTGAATTTAGTGGCTCCCTCTTGTCATTTCGAGCGAAGCGAGAAATCTTAATATTCCTCACATTCGTTCAGAATGACAAAGTGGGAGCGTTGGTTTTTGGGTTGCATCCAAATGTTCTGCTGTATTTAGCTTCTTCCGCCAGGACTACCCGCGGTGATGATCATCTGCCGGATCATTCAGCGGTGAATCGTTCCTGCCATTTCAGATACGGGTGG
Organism: Deltaproteobacteria bacterium; assembly: GCA_015233355.1. Taxonomy (GTDB): domain Bacteria; phylum Desulfobacterota; class JADFXK01; order JADFXK01; family JADFXK01; genus JADFXK01. The sequence continues at coordinate 9,842 of JADFXY010000072.1, forward strand.
GTGGTCAGGGTTACGCCCGGCTGGCCGGTGGTCTGGGTCAGCACCACAAAGTCACCTTTGCTGAAATCGGTTTCGGAGACCGCAAAATCCACCACCGACTGATTGGCCACCCCGACGCCGGACACAAAGGCACAGGAACCGAAGGTGGGGCTGGCACTGGACAGTGAATCCCCGGCAGCCACCTTCCGCAACTCCACTGTTCCCGTGGCACTGGCGGCTGTTCCTCCCACAAGCACATAAAGATGCGCCCCCACCACCTTTCCGGGACTCAACACCGGCCATCTAGCCAGCTCCGTCAGGGTGGACACGGCACTGGATATGGTCACCCCGGCCGTTCCCACCGGCATCCGGATATCATCAACTTTGGCGAAACTAGGATCGTCATAACTTCTATACATGCTCTTCACCTCCCTCCAGGTCTTCAGTCCTTCACCTATTCCGAATCAAACTTGACGATCCGGCAGTCGGGGTCCAACTCCCACATGATCTTAAAGCCCAGGATCGAATACCAGGCCATGGCCAACGACCGGCCGAAATCATCCGACATGGTTCGCAACTCCTCCGGCACGGCCACGGCTTCCATCACCGTCTCCGCCCCGAAAAAGTAAGCTTCACCATAGGCCCCACCAGCCCCGATGTTGTTGTTAAGTGAATTTGTTTCCCGAATAAACCGGCAATTGTAGTACCGGCCGATTTCCCCGTTTTGGGGGAATTTAGTGTACTGCATCACCTGCTCCAGGGAACTGTACAACCCCGAAGCCGCATCCACCGACAAAATGGCCGCGTATCCCTCTCCATCGAAATATGGGACATTATTGGCCAACATGAAGTCGATGATCTTGCGGGCGTGAAGAGAATTCAACTGGGAACCGCAAGTCCCGACCGGGACTCCATTCATGCCCGAGACCGAACCCGCGGCCGTGCCGGTGGCCACGTATCGCCACTTACACTGGTTAAATTCGGCCTCAATGGCTGAATCCAGAACTTTGACCTGGTCATCCCGGAGCCGTTGTCCGATAACCGAATCGATTTTGAATTCGGATAGGGCCTTGACCTTCTGGGTATAGGGGATGGCATTGCCGTATTCATCCAGGCTCAGCGTTCCCTTGGTGATGTTGAACTGGTGTTTGGGGATCGTTGACGTCTCCACCAGGACGCCACCGGCAGTAGAGATGTTGGACACCTTTTCCCAATTGACGGTATCGCCCCGCTGACTCCCGAAGGACTCTTTGATGTCGCAAAACTGCCTGAACTTACATAAAGTTTGGGCTTGTTCCCGCAATTTGCGCGACAAATGGGGCGAATACAAATAGCCGCCTAAGCTATTGACCATCCACAACTGTCCGGCCATTCTTAGTTACCTCCGTGTCTGTCCGGCCTGGTACCGCAGCTTCCGACGCATGGCCATGTACTCCTCAGGAGTTTGACCGGCTAGTGTTTCGTCCGGCGCCTTCCGTTCCATGCCCCCGCCGCTGACCACTCCGGCCTGTTGTAAGGTTACTCGTTTTTCCAGGGCCTGACGTGAACCCTCACCCTTGATCTCACTCACCAGCGCCAGCACCTGGCGTCCGGCCTCGACAAATTTCTGGGTCAGTGAGGTATTCGGATCATCCATCAGGTACAAAAGCTCTACCTCCAGCAGCTTGGTGTACCGCTTCAGCTCTGGATGGGCGATTAACAACTGGTGCAGAGCCAAAATCGCTTCCTGTTGGAATTCTCTGTCCTTCAGGGCCGCTTCCCGGTTACTCAACGTTTTATCCAGCGCGTCGTAGTGCGGATTATCCTCGTGAGGATTATCCAGGCTGGGCGGCAGTTGGTGACCGATCAACTCACTGAGGACGTCTTTATAAATCTGGTTCTCTTTGGCCAACGCGGCGGTCTGTTGAGTGGCCCCGGTCAATCGGCGTACAGCTTCCCGATAGGCCTGTTCCGCCTCGCCCTGACTCCGGAACTTCGCCGGGATCTGGTTAACCGGTTGCCCCGGCCTGGTTGAGGTCGGCGGTCCGGTCGCTGATCCGTCCCCATAGTGGTCCATCATTAGACCTTGCCCGTCCGGCATGGCGTTGTCGTCAGGATACTGTGGCATTCTTCTTCTCATTAATTATCTCCCCTCTTCGGCTAATCCTTTTTCTGCGGCCAACCCATCTTCAATGGCCTGCCGCACGTAGTTTTGTACCCCGGCGTAGGCCAACCGCCGGTTGTACCAGGCCACCAACACCTCCTTATCCATAGCCGCCTGGTCCATGGCCGTCTCAACGGCCGCGAGCCAGGATTGCAGCTTCGGCACCAATTCTTCTTGCCAGCCCTTGGTGGCCGTCATTTCGGCCAACCGCCTCCCCCGTAGGGCCATCCGTCTCAGATTATCATGCTCCAAAGAGCTCTTAACCACCGGCGAACCCCCTTGAATTATGGTACTGGAGTTTCCCTGGCCAACTCCCGTTGCACCGCTTCCAGCAAATCCGGATCATTCATCAACCCGGTGGCCACTTCCGGCGGCAATTCAGGCTCCAACAATGAGCTGATATCCGGAAACCGAAATGCCTCCAATATTCGCCTTAGTAACGCTTCGGAATTTACCTGGGCCGAAAAGGCCGGGTTTTTGCCCAGGATATCCAAGAAACTGATTAGTTGACTTAAGGCTTCCGATTTTTCCAGGAACACGGAAATTCCCCGGGGATAGACATCCCAGTCGCCTTCCAGCAGGTCCATCCGCTCACCCAGACTCATGGCATCCATCGGGACACCGGCCTGGCCCAGGATCCTGGCCGCGTTCGGCTCCACTCCCGGATCCGCGTCCATCAAAAATTGGATAATCAAGTCCTTAGCCAGATCCACCGCACCCACAATGCCCTGGCGCTCAATATCTCGGGCAATAGACTCGAACATGGCATTAGACTGCTGGACCTTGCTCGACACTTCCGTGGCTGTGGTCCCCCCGGAGGTCACTCCTAGCCCCATCAAGAAATCCGTCACCCCGGTATAATTCTGAATCGAGCGCCGCAACTGCTCCATCATCCGGAAGGCCCCCATTGACGGCTCAGACATGGGAATCTGCGTCACCAGCGGTGCGTCGGTCCCTTTTCGAAAGATCTTGCCCGGATAAAGCTCCTCCAGATCTTCCGGATAAATCAGGTTCGACTGGTTCACCTCGAACAAATTCAGCATCCGGAATAGAATGGAATCCAACTGAATATTCACGAGGTTATTCAAAGCTCGTTGCAGCGTCCGGACGCCTTCCACCAGCCCGGTCCCAACATGCCGGAACAAGACCTGCAACGGGGTGATCATGACGTAGGGAGGTTTGCCGTGCCAAAACGGGTTGGGAACAGGTGGCCGGATCAGATACTTCTCGTTGGCCACCACAAAGGTGACGTTCCGCTGCACGGCCCGATTGTCCAACCCGATCAAATCACCCCAGTATTCATGCAACACCACCTCCCGGCGGTAGGGGTTGGTCACCTTGGTCAGGCCCAGTCGGGTCAACCGCTCCGATTCGCGTTCATCACTGCCGTAGTCTTCCTGGGCCACCTGTTCCACCACCCCTTTGTCGAATAACCCCCGCTGGGCCATGGTGTGCAAATAGGGCACGGTTACCCGTTTCTCTTCGATAAAAAAGGACTTGTCCATGGGGAAGAACAACTGGAAAGGGTCCACCACTTCGCATTTCAATCTAGCCGTCCGCCGGGTGATCCTCTCTTGTCCGCTGATGGACGTGCGTGGTTCTTCGCCCACAAACAGCTTCAAAACACCCAAGGACAACACAAAGGCCGATTCCACCGCCTCACAAAATCTCGATGTAAAATCACAGTCCCGTAAATGAAATTGAACTAACTTGGTGAAACCATCGGCCAACCCCGCATCTTCTCCTCCAACCTTTTCGATCGTGAAGTAGTCTTCGGACCTGATCATCAGGTTCTTGATGGTGGCTACCGCCCCTTTAACGGCCGGAAACACCTCGGGGCTGCAGGTCCGATGCTGCCATTCCTGCTTGTTCCCAAAATCTTCTTCACTTCGGTACTGTTTGTAACACTCTTTCCATACCGCTTCGATGTCCTGCCGCGCGGTCAGAGCTTCCTCCTTACACTTGAGCAGAAAATCCACCGCATCGTTCTTCTCCGCCATCTTCTTCTCCCATCTTTCGGTTGCCGGTTGTAAGTCAATGTCATTGACTTAAGGGTAGGGTCATCGGATCCTATTCTAATAAATGGTTAATTCCGATGAAGCCCTGAAAGGGCGCTCTAGGTTAGCCCAGGGCAACGCCCTGGGTAGGGGTGGCGACTAT